>JAHFQD010000318.1 GCA_023266455.1 Candidatus Muproteobacteria bacterium | reverse complement strand
CTGAAGTTAAAGAAAGGCAAATGATTATGGAAGCGGCGACCAAACAACGCGTTAGCACGGCTGCCAACTGGATGTCGATTTTCACCAGCGCATCTACGCTGGTCTGCTGTGCGTTACCGGCATTATTAGTCGCGTTAGGCGCTGGAGCGACGCTACTCTCGCTCATCGGCGCATTTCCGCAGTTGATTTGGATATCGGAGCATAAAGTTGAGGTATTTGTTCTGGCGGGAGTGATGCTGGCAGTGGCGGGGACGGTTCAATGGCGCGCTCGACGTTTGCCTTGTCCAATCGATCCCACGTTAGCGCAGGCTTGTATACGGCAGCGGCGGTTATCATGGAGAATTTACGCAGTTTCTTGTTTTATTTACTTGGTAGGCGGCTTCTTCGCGTTTATTGCGCCGTTGCTAATTTAGAGCGATTTATATGGATTCTCGTCTGCTCCATTGGTGAATTCGTTTCTGCCATGATCGCCGACGACATCGTTTTGCTCGAGCAAGCGATGCCGTTGTACGATGCGTTGTACGCGTGGTGCAAAAGCACGCGCGATGAAACTCACTCCTGGCTTAAGAAAAAACAATGAGCGTTCCGATATCCGAGGTCGCCCCTTCACCTGTCAGTTTTTTCGAAGCATTTCGTTATTGGCTTAAGCTCGGTTTTATCAGCTTCGGCGGTCCGGCCGGACAAATCGCCATCATGCATCAAGAGCTAGTCGAGCGACGACGCTGGATTAGCGAGCATCGTTTTCTACACGCGCTCAACTATTGCATGCTGCTGCCCGGCCCGGAGGCGCAACAATTGGCGACCTACATCGGTTGGCTCATGCATGGGACTTGGGGCGGCATTGTCGCCGGTGCGATGTTTGTGTTGCCGTCGCTGGTCATCTTGATCGCGCTCACGTGGATTTATCTCGTCTTCGGTAACGTGCCCGTTGTCGCCGGCGTGCTTTACGGCATAAAACCGGCGGTGACCGCGATCGTCGTTTTCGCCGCGTACCGTATCGGCGCACGCGCTCTTAAAAGCTCCGTGTTATGGACGATCGCGGCGACTGCATTCGTTTTGATTTTTATATTCAATGTGCCATTTCCTTACATCGTACTTGGCGCCGGTATCGTCGGTTACGTCGGTGGACGTCTCGCGCCGACGCAGTTCCGCGCCGGCGGTCATCAGGGCGACGGGCACAAACGTTCCGGCCCCGCATTAATAGACGACGACACGCTGCCACCGGCGCACGCGCGCTTCAAATGGTCGCGCGTTATTATTTACAGCGCGGTTGGATTAGCGATGTGGGTCATCGTGGAAGGCGCGCTCTACGCGCTCTTTGGATGGTCCGGCGTGCTGACACAGATTGGGTGGTTCTTCACCAAGGCGGCGCTCCTGACGTTTGGCGGCGCCTACGCCGTGTTGCCCTATGTTTACCAAGGCGCCGTCGAACACTATCAGTGGCTCAGTGCCGCGCAAATGATCGACGGCCTCGCGCTTGGCGAAACGACGCCGGGGCCACTTATTATGATCGTCGCATTCGTCGGTTTCGTCGGCGGTTGGACCAGCGCGGTGTTCGGCGCCGATATGCTGCCGTTCGCCGGTATCGCCGGCGCTAGCGTCGCCACGTTTTTTACATTTCTCCCGTCTTTCCTCTTTATTCTTGTCGGTGGGCCGGCGGTGGAAGCCACGCGCGGCGATATTAAGTTCACTGCGCCGTTGACCGGCATTACCGCCGCGGTTGTTGGTGTGATCTTGAATCTGGCGATGTTCTTCGCTTACCACGTGCTGTGGCCGCATGGTTTCCAAGGCGTGTTCGAGTGGTTCTCGGCGCTGATTGGCATCGGCGCGTTCATCGCATTATGGCGTTTCAAGGTGGGCATCATTCCCGTTGTCCTTGCTTGCGGCGTGACGGGACTTTTGTTCAATCTTGTCATGTAGTAAATGTTATGCGTCATTGCCTTTGGGTGAGAGTCAAGCTCGACAAAACCGAGAAAACCCCCTTCCGATAGTGCCGCATAATTTATTATTAGCACGAAGACATAACCATGTTGCTCCCTGAATGGAAGGCCGCGAAGCTTCGTATTGCTCCTTGCCCCTATTTCCCGTGTGGGCGAGTCAGTTTTCTCCCTTAATCGTTGCGCGTGCCATATTATGCGGCACTGCTCTGAGCACAATCGGCGTTTGTCTCCCCAATCTAAGTCCTTGCAACATTGTTTGTGGAGGTGGAGACTCTACTTCTACATCTGACGTTCCTGCTCGTAAATTGAATAGAAATGGGAATATAACAACCATGGACACTTCAAAGATCGATCGTTGGCAGAAGGAGCGGCAGAAAGCTTTTAAGTCGATTCCCGCCGCCGGAAAGACCATTACCTACCTCGGCAAAAAATTTTTCGTTTATAGAAATACATTTTGGCCGTTCAAAGACAGCCAGCCGCTCGTTAAAAATTTACGAATAAAAAAAACCGAAAGCGTCTTGGATGTCGGGACGGGGTCCGGCGTCATCGCCGTTTTCGCTTGCTACCGGGGTGCGGGTAGAGTGGTCGCGGTGGATATCAATCCATCGGCGGTCAAAAGCGCAAAACGCAATGCCAAGCTACATGGGTTCGATAAGGTCATTGAGATTAAACACTCGAACCTTTTCGAGAACGTCAAACAAGAGAAGTTTGACGTGATTACGGCAAATCTCCCGTTCAGAAATAGATCGGCGCATGACGTGGTCGCTCGGTCGCAATGGGATACGGATTTAAAAACCAACAAGCAGTTTTTTAAGCGAGTGGGGAAATATCTTAAACCCAACGGCAGGATATATTTCGCGCAAGCCAATTTCGGAGCGGTTAAAGAAATAAAAATGTTGGCTAAGGCGGCCGGGTTTTCAATCAGCCTTGTTGGGCGCGGAGCGGATGACAAGAGGGGGACAAAAAAATTCTATGCTTTTCTATTAAGAAGAGCACGACAGTCATAAATCCATATGACTGATCT
>JAHFQD010000045.1 GCA_023266455.1 Candidatus Muproteobacteria bacterium | reverse complement strand
GAGCCGGGTCGGTTCGGGTAGTTCAATCGCTGGAATATTCCATTCCTTAGGCGGGCGTCGGCTGGCCGCGCGGCGCGCGTTGAGGCACCGGTTGGTGGCGATTCGGTAGAGCCAAGTGCGAAGCGAGGCACGTCCTTCGAACCCACTGAGACCTTGCCACGCGGTCAGCAACGTATCTTGAAGGGCGTCCTCAGCATCTTGGAACGATCCGAGCATCCGGTAACAGTGCACCTGCAGTTCACGGACGTGCGGCGCAGTCAGCTCTCGGAACGCATCGTCGTCCCCGGCCCGCGCCCTTGAAATCAGATCGTTTGTCATCACCGCAGCACGCATATTTTCATACCTCCATCCAATATAGACACCGGCCGAAGGACAAACTGGGCGGTTGGTGAGCGCCCAGTTTTCCCTTGTCGCGGTGTCTACATCATCGACGGATCTAACAATCCGGACATCGACTCACGACAAAACAGGAACTACAGATGCTGCTGAAAAACAAAGTTGCAGTGATATACGGAGCCGGGGGCGCAATCGGCGGTGCTGTCGCACGCGCTTTTGCGAACGAAGGCGCCAAGGTTTTTCTCACCGGGCGTCTTCTGGCACCGGTGGAAGCGATCGCCAAGGACATCGTTTCCGCCGGCGGATCCGCCAAGGCGGCAGAGGTCGACGCTCTCGACGAACACGCTGTAGATAAGCATCTACAGTCCGTGATCGATAAGGCAGGCCGCGTCGATATCTCGTTCAACGCGGTCGGCATCCCCGATACAAAGGTTGTAGGTGTGCCGCTGATCGATATCGATGCTGAGCAATTCTCCCTGACGATCACGGCCTACGCTATGTCGTACTTCCTAACCGCACGCTTGGCAGCCCGGCGGATGCTCGCGAATAAATCGGGGGTGATCATGACCGTCACCGCACTCCCTTCGCGCAGAGGCACTGTATTGAACGGAGGTTACGGTACAGCGCATGCCGCCAAAGAGGCACTCACTCGAGATCTATCCGCCGAACTCGCACCGCACGGCATTCGCGTTGTCGGCCTGCGGCCCCATGGCATGCCAGAGACGGCCACGATGAAGGAAATCTACGAGCTCAAGGCCAAGGCAACGGGAATGACCTGGGAACAATTCCAAGGGTATCTCGCCAGCACGACCCATCCACGACGGGTAATGGCGCTCGCCGAAGTGGCCAATATGGCGGTTTTCATGGCTTCCGATAAGGCGAGCGGGATGACGGGGACTACCGTTAATTTGACGATGGGAACGTTGGATGACTAACCGTTTAAGAAGACACAGAAAATAATTGAGTAGAAAGAAAAAAGTATTCGAGTCTGGGCTTGTTCCAGACTCGAATACGATTGGATAGAAGAAGGGTGCATGTAAGACATGAACCGTGTCGCAGTTTCCGAGCGGTTACCCGTTGAAGCCAGAAAATTTTCCGATGCAGAACCGTACGATTGCGTTGTTGTCCGATGCCACCAATCTAGTTTGCACTGCAATATGAGAGGCTATATGGTGGTGGAAGGTAGTCGGTAAGGGCGAGAAAAAAGCGCGGATCCTGGTGAACCAGGAGATGCTGGCGGCGATGGAAAAACACCAGCTGCAAAAGAAGCAGAAGAACAGGAACAGTGATGACGGAACCTGAATGGAAGCAACTCGAAATACTGATCGCAAAAATTCAGCAAGAGCTTGCACCTGAGGCCACGGTATCGCACAACGTTAAACTGATGGGCCGTCAGAGCGAAACACTACGCCAGATCGACGTGCTGGTACATCAACGGATCGGGCAATATGAAATGCGCATTATCATTGACTGCAAGGACTATGCGACACCGGTCGATGTGAATGGCGTCGGTGAATTCCTGGCAGTGGTTAACGACGTCGGCGCCCAAAAGGGCGCGATGGTTTGTCCCAAGGGGTTCACCGAAGCGGCGAAAGTGTTTGCAAAGAACGCACAGATCGATCTCTATAGTCCGGTCGATACCGATCCGCACAAATGGCAGGTCAAAGCCACTGCACCAATGCTTTGCGATTTCCGCGGTGTGAAGATTTCGTTCGGCATCAGTGCTTCCGCGCCGGTTCCCTTCACCATGCCGTATAACTATTTTTCTGAACTCGTTGTGTACAACGAGAAAGACAACGCTCTCGGCACGCCAGAGGAAGTGGCTCTCAAACGCTGGGGAGCAGGAGAATTGCCGACTGAACCGGGCGAGCATGACGATATTCCCAACTTTGCGGAGGCTGTCACTCGCGTGGACAACGGCTACGGCATGCGGATTCCAGTGGAGTTGACGATCTCCCTCAGCGTGTACCAGGAACTCTATTTCGGTCAGCTCCCGATCTTGAAAATCCGGGGCTTGAAGGACGAGCATACCGGCTTGGTGATCGCCAATGCCTTCACGACGGGGAACCTCAATCCCGAAGAGGTTCAGAAAACTTGGCTTCGTCTTGAGTCCGGGCAGACGCCGCCGCTACCGCCGCTGCTGACGGCTCAGGGTCTGTACTGTTGGAGTGTTGAATAGCGAAAGCCGGCAGATCGATCTTTGATCGCAATACGCGACGTGAAAGAGACGAGAAACTGCGAGAGGCGAGGGACTTTTGGCTGGTTTTTTAAGGTAGTTTTGGCTGGGCATACGTTTAGTTCGCCCGTGTCCAGTAATGACCATGTTTAATTATTTAACATAATATACATTATGCGACCTTATGCTTGCACCGCCGCTTCGCACCCAGCAACGCCTTGCTGAGTGCGCCCACGTCTGCCTCGTTATTCCAATTCGTCGAGCTGACCTTTACCGGTGGTAATCAAACTCCGCAAACTGTTTTTAATAATGAAGCTCCATGCACCCGAACACGCATCGTAACACTCGTGCTTAGAAACTAAGCCCACGTGGGTGAAATGGATTTGGGTTTTATCGCCCTTTTTAACGATCTCAAAAATAATTTTTGTACCGTTCCACTCGTTTTTTTCTTTAATAAAGTTGAGCTGACTGTCCACAACAAGCCAAACGACTTTTTTGCCAGGAACCAATTCCGTTATCTTTTGTTTGCTGTAATGGATGTCTTTGTAGCGATAGATGAACTCTTCACCGACTTTGTCGGTATTGCCTTCAAATTCTCCTGACCACCATCCACGAACGTTATTGATGGCATCGAAGGCTTCCTTCGGCGTTTGATCCACTAAATAGCTAATGCTGAAATTTGTCGATTGTTCTTTCATATGCGTGACTCCTTAGTCATTCGCGTTCGTCCAATTAGACGCGGTTAGTGAACGTGTTTCTGTTCTTGTGGAAGGCAAAGAACATCGCGATAGGTGCAGAGATCGTTAAGAAGCGTCTTCTCATCCGCCACGATCTTGGCCTTTTCCGTCTCGCCAATGAGTTGGATCATGTAGCTTTGCTCCGCGTTACCTTGTTTATCGATAAACGGATAAAGAAGACTGGAATGAACGCTGAGATCGGGAACCGCTCCAATATCCGCGTTCGTGAGGTTCGGCGCGTAGAACATTAGATGCGGCATGGACATGGTATGCATCTTCATATCAGGGGGTCCTAATGCGCGCATGACCGGCGCGACCATATACGACAAACCTGCTTTTTCCGGAGCGTTATAAGTGAGCCTTTGTACCCACGGCGTCGTAGCAAAGAGGAATATAGAGATCGTTGCGAAAGTCGGCCCATTCCCAGACAGTACGTTCGACAACACAAGTCACACCGCTCGTGCCCTGCCGGGAAAGTTGATAGCCCTTCTTCGGATCAAGGAGGTAAACAGTTGCTTTATCCCGCAATCCCGGGGGCGCTGCGCTTAGCGCAAACTGAGTTTCTAGTTCAGACTGATAGCGACCATCGCTAGGAACAATTTTCTTTTCATAACCTTCTCTTTACTTTGCTGGCGCGGCACGTAGAACCGCGCGACCGGTTTCGAGCAGCGTCTTGAGATTCGAAAGAACCTTCGGCCAACCGCCCGATATGCTTTCGAGCATCTTCGGGTCGTGCTCAAGACCTGCATGCGTGACGATCAAACGAACGAACCCGTCGGGTTGCAACTCAACGTCGAACGTAACGCGCGAATGCTTCGACTCGTCTTCGGCTTCCGTCGGTCTCGCCCAGGTGATAACCAAACGGTGTGGAGGATTGTTCTCGACGACCCTGCCAACAACGTCGACCGTGCGCGTTTCATCGACGCGTTGGTGTTCCCATTTAGAACCGGGTTTCCAATCCGACACGTTCACGCGCGCACATCCCGCCGAACCGAACCAATATTGGCGCATCACGTCCGTATCGACCAACGCCTGCCACAATTTCTCCGGCGTCGTTGCAATGTAGGTCACGTATACGAAACTAGGTTTTGTCATCGTCTTTACCTTCCAATTTATTCTTAAGGTTGCGCAACACGTCGAGTCGATCGCGTTCGAATTTTCCGATCCAGCGCGCGTGAATCTCGTGCAGCGGCACCGGATTCAAGTAGTGAAGCTTTTCTCGTCCTTGCCAAACGACGGCGATAAGATTCGCTTCCTCGAGCTGTTGCAAATGTTGTGTCACCGCTTGGCGCGTCATATCCATGTGCATACAGAGCGCCGTTAACGTTTGGCCGCTCTCCCGATGCAGCAGGTCAAGCAGATACCCGCGGCTCGGGTCGGCTAACGCTTTAAAAACTTTGTCGATGTCCAATAACTTGCATTCCTAAAACCGATTGGATCTTTTATTTATTGCACTTTTTCTTTCGGCAGACACCAAACTTCCTTGATGCCGCAAAGTCTTGCCAACATCACTTCGTACTCTTTAGTGATGGCCGCTCTTTCTGTCACGCCGATCGCTTGAACCATGTACCCATGATGGCCGTGAAGGATAAGAAAAGGATCCATACCGCCCAGCTTTCCACCGCCAATGTCTTCGTTGGAGACATCCGGTGCGTAGTACATAACGTGTGGGAAGTTAGCAGTGACGGCACGATCGCTTTCGTCTGGATTAAAATACGTTCTCAACACCGGAGACAGCATATAAGAGACGCCGGCTCGCTCCGGAGCTTTATAGAGTCCTGCCTTATAACGGGCTTGAATGATTTTCTTAAGTTCGCCAGGAGACGTGCCTTTCGCTTGCATCTCCGCAGCGTAAAAGAAAACCGGCATCTGCGCCTTGGCACCCGCTTTATCAAAGGAAACCGGATAAAGAATATCGTCTCTATATTTCGTTAACGGCCACGATCCCCTAAAGGTATCGTCGCCCGTTCGAGCAACTAAGGCATGGAATTCATTGGTGCCCTTCCGAGCGACTTCGAACCCTTTGTTAGGATTTAAAACATAGACCGTTGCATTCTCTCGGAGATGTGCCGGCAGCGCGCTCAACGCCAACTGAATTTCCAAATCTCGCGGTAGCGGTTCGATTTTATTCGTCGCCTCGGCAGTCGGCTTATTTTCCGCGCCCGCGATCAGCGAGCACAAAAGACCGGCGATTACTGCAACTGTCTGAATCTTTTTCATCTTAATCTTCTTTGCCATGTCGATGGCGTGTTAGTTCCAGTTATCGATTTTGACGTCGTTAGGGCTTGGCGCGCCTTTGCCGGTTTCGAGAAGCGACTTTAGGCTCAACAGAAAAACGCCCCACTTGGTGCTGCAGTGGTGCATCATCTCTCCCGGCTCTTTCCAATCTTGGTGTTTGAAGAGGACGATGGTGTAGTCGCCCTCCTCTTTTAATTCCCAATTTATTTTTGTGCCGATCCATTCCGCGGGTCCCTCGAGCACTTGCCACAGCACGCGCTTGGCAGGATGCAGCTCAAGAACCTTCATATTGAAACCGCCGATGTCGACGCCGTTGGTCTCAAAGCGAAATTGGAGCGCTCCGCCGATTTTGCTCTCCCCTTTTGTTTTGTCCGTCCACCAGCCGGCAAGACCTTCGCGCATGGTCAATGCCTGATAAACCTCATTCGGGGACGATTTGATTCCGACTCTGTGCAGAATATCCACCATGTGCGATCTCTCTTTATGGGTTGTCCAAAACGACTGTGCGTTGCGATGACAAAAAACTTCTGACGCCATCCATCGCGTTTCAGAGCTTGTTGGAATCCGTCGATCTTGCGTAGTAATTATATGCAATCATTTACTTGCATGTCAAGACGAGCGAGAAATCGCGGCAAAACGTATAAAAATTAGAGGTAAAGGTGAACGGGTAGGTGACGTTATCGCATCCGATTTGGATAACGCCGTTATCGTTAAATCGCGGATTCGCGACTCAAGATTGAAACAATTTCGTTGCTGCCGTAGAAAAATTTTCCCGCGAGCAAGACAGCGGCACGTCAACAACGGTCCGCATTAGCTTTAAAGCTTTCCATCCGCCGCCATTTGCATGAACGTCGCGTCGAAACGCAGTTTCACATTTTTTGGATTTCCCATCACCGTACCATCAGCAAACGCGATACCCACCTGGTCTTTAGTTTTGGCGCTGTCGCCATATAAACCATGTTCAAAAGAAAAGCTGCGCACGTATTCCATCGTGCCTTTCAACACCTGACTGCGCGTGAAAATAGCGGCATGTAGCGGCTTATAGAACAAGGAGGTTGTCTTGAGCTGCGCCTTGAATTGCGGCAACGAATCGCCGGCCGTCGTCGCCATGAATTGAATCGCGTCCTGCGCTAACTGATCTTGAGTCGACATAATGTTCATCACCTCGCACCAAGCACCGACAAGCGCTTTCTTTAAAGTTTCCGGTGCATCGGTACGGACGACCATCAGATCGATGATCTCACCGGGTATCTTCGATGAGTCGAATACTAAATTGGTGTTCTCGTCACGTCGAAGTTTCAACAAGATTGGATTCCAAGTTACGGCAGCAGCGTTTTTATCGGCGGCGAAAGATTTCTCGATATCGGATTCGGTGGCGTTCACCAGCGTCAAATCTGTTTCTCGCATACCATTGATGGCAAGTGCTCGACTTAAGAGATAATGCGAAACTGAATGCTGGACCAATTTTATTTTTCGTTGACGAAGGTCGCGGATCGTTCGACCGCCTTTGATCAAGATACCGTCGTTACCATTAGAAAAATCGCCGACAATCAGCGCGGTACTATCCACGCCGCCCACCGCCGGAATAGTAAGTGCGTCCATATTAGTCATGGTGCAAGCTTGATATTTTCCAGCCGTGTATTGATTGATCGATTCGACGTAGTCGTTCACCAACGTCAATCGAATATCGATACCGTATTTATCGCCCCACTTTTTGAGAATGCCCTTCTCATCGGTATAGGCCCACGGTTCCCAGCCGGTATAGTGCGACCAACAAACGTTATACGTCTTACCGGCGGCGAAGACCGGCCCCGAAACGAACGCAATCGCTAATGCCACCAGCAAAAAAACTTTGCGCATGAGATTTCCTTATTCTCGTAGGCTTCGGTTTATTATATTGCCATTCTTATGCAACCGCTTGCGTCGACTCGCGTTCAACATAGTCCAGACAACGTTCATAAAGCGCCGGCCAGTCCTCCGCCACGCGCGTCTCTAATAGTTCACCGATGCCAGGATCCTGTTTCGCGTTCGCGATCAAATGCGTGTAACCCAGCTCGATCGCTTTGTTCGAGAAAAAAGCGTCATCCATCGACGTAAACAAATAATCAATTTCGACGTCACGATACGGACCACCGCCAATCCGGCGGTGATATTCAATGCAAGCGGTCAGTAAATATTGTTCGATCAAAACGGTGTGATTAGATTTTCGCTCTAAATTCCGCCATACGCGTCGATTCGCTTCATGTTCGACGAACGCCAGCGCTTGAGCAGCGTAGTGCCGAATAAAGTCGACGCGTTGTCCGCCGAATATTCCGCAATTCTCACCGCGCTGTTCGAGATGACTGCCTCTATACCACTGCCACTCCGGCGGCAACCACGTCGCGGCATGGTTTTCCAGTGCAGCTTCCAACGTTTGGGGTTCGTAATACGAGGCGTTTGGCACGAAGAACTCCGGATTCTGCGCCAACAACGACGCTCGCTCTAAATCCCGCGGCAATCGTTGCCATAGATAAACGTCGCTGTCGATATGAATAAACGGCTCTTGTTGTACGCGATAGGTATAGAGCTTACCGGTCGCCCACCAACCCGGATCGTATGCGTCTAAAGCGTTTAAGGAAGTGAATACCTGGTCAAATTCAAGCCCGATCCCGTCGATCAATAATCGCGCGCCGGCGTCGTCGGTATACAACGCCGTGGGGCGATAGTGTTGCGACGCGGTTTGCAGCGACAGCGCCCATGACAACAGGTGGTGCTTCTCGCTGAGCCACGTACCGCGTCGCGTCGCTTCAAACGGCTTGCTCCAAAACGACCAGACCGCCTTCATCTCGTTCGTTACCTTCTCCTACCGCAACGTCGTTAGCGCGGGGTCGATTTTTTTGTACGCCGTGCACGCACCGCCGTGCCGGCTACGCTGGTAGCGGTAACCGCTGCCGGTGCCGCACGCATCATTAGATTGGCAGTGCCGATGCCAGTCGCCGCGAAGGCGTAATCGTATGCCGGTCGTTTCGCCAATCGACTGAATTGTTTGCGGCACGACAACGGCGTGATCGTTCCGTAATTGTTCACGTTGACGACGCCGAGCGGCGCGTAATGATGTTCGATACCCTTGGGCACCATGGCGATTTGTACGACATCGCCGGTATCGCCGTCCGTAACGGTAGGCCACTCGACGTCGCCGGTGGCGACACGCGCCGGTATCAGCCAATAGTCGCCGGTTCGATACACATAAGGATTGTTCGCGTCGCGCGGTTGGAATTGAACTTTGACGCCGTCTTCCAATTCGAGCCACTGCTCTTCGTTGTTTTCGAGAATAAACGCGGCGCCGTCGCTGGCGAGTTGGAGTCCGCCTTCCGTTGGATCGCCCTGCTTTTGATCCCAGCGGCGCAGCAAGGGATGCTTGTTCGCGTCTTGCGAGAACGTCGCGTCGGCGACGCCGGAAAGCGTAACCATCATGCCGGAGCGATCAATTGACTGC
Organism: Candidatus Muproteobacteria bacterium; assembly: GCA_023266455.1. Classification (GTDB taxonomy): domain Bacteria; phylum Pseudomonadota; class Gammaproteobacteria; order Acidiferrobacterales; family Sulfurifustaceae; genus JAHFQD01. The sequence goes on along the minus strand of JAHFQD010000045.1, from coordinate 696 downwards.
ACTTGCAGTAACGATCGCGCGGTTTCTTGAAGAATATAATCGTCGTTCACAAGTTCGATCCAATCGCCTTCGACCATACCGAAACGATCGTCGCGTCCAAGGCTTTCCAATGTCACCGTCGTGGTCTTGGCACTGGAATCGGTCGCGACATTGCGAATGGCGTAAATCACCGAGCCGTTTTCACGCGACCACTTGAACGTCGCCGCGCCGGTGGACGGGGCTTCGCCCTCGCCGTCCCAAGCCGTACCACCGGTGTGAATCTCGACGCGATAAAGCTGATTCTCGACGCCGCGATACTGCGAATGCGGCGGCGTGATGCACGGATCCGTCGATTGCGCGTCTTGCTTGGCCTTCGCTTTCAGTTGTCCACGGTTCTCCGGACTTAAATGCGCTAGAAAGTTAGTATCTTTAGGACGGAAATTGTCGCAAGGGCTGCCGTACGTGGCGCCGGCGGATCCTTCGGCGAGTTTTACCTGCCACACCAACTGGACGCGCGTGGCCGTATCCGCGCCGCCGAGCGCGACTTCGCGCATGGCGTCGTCTTCGATATACGTTACATGCCGTTCCCATACATCGAGATAGACAATGTAGTTTTTATTATGCTGCAACACCAAGTCGCTGGGCACGACGTAATCCGGCTGCGTGAGATACGTTACTACGCGGCGCAATCGCGGCAACTGGCCTTTAAGCACGGAC
>JAHFQD010000044.1 GCA_023266455.1 Candidatus Muproteobacteria bacterium | reverse complement strand
CGAAGGCCGCCTTTCTTTTTTAGTCCGTCTTGGCGATCAATCCTTCGTACTTACGCTGCAGCTGATCGCGCGTTTCTTCATTGTTCGCATCGACGATGATGCAATCCACCGGGCAGACTTCCACGCATTGGGACTTTTCGAAATGGCCCACGCACTCGGTGCACAAATCCGGCTTGATGACGTAGATCTCCTGACCCTGGGTGATAGCGCCGTTGGGGCACTCGGGCTCACAGACATCGCAGTTAATGCATTCGTCGGTTATGAGAAGGGCCATGCGGAAAACCTACAAACAACGAGGAATAGTGGCGCTATCTTAGCGCATTTTCGACTTCAACGCAGCGGCGACCGCCGGATGCACGAAAGCCGCGACATCGCCGCCTAAACGGGACACCTGTTTCACCAAAGACGCCGATAAAAACATGTCCTGTTCCGACGGAGTCATGAAAATCGTCTCGATATTCGGGGATAGCCGGCGGTTCATGCCAGCAAGCTGAAACTCGAATTCGAAATCGGAAACCGCGCGCAATCCGCGCAAAATGACCCGCGCGCCATATTCGCGCGCGCACTCGACCAGCAAGTTATTGAACCCTACGACGCGCACGCGTTCGACGCCCGTGAGCGAAGTGCGCGCGAGCGACACGCGATCTTCAAGTGCAAACAGCGGATTTTTTTCCGGATTGGCGGCGACGGCGACGATGACTTCATCGAACAATAAGATCGCACGGCGCACGAGATCAGCGTGGCCGTTGGTCATCGGGTCGAAGGTGCCGGGATAAATGGCGGTAACTTTCATCGGTCCCGCAAGCATATACCAATTATGTCGCGCACAAAGTGCTCAACCTCGGCGCCACAAACCGTAACGCACAGCGCCAGCATTTTTATCGCGGTGCGAACGCCAGGTCGGCGGCAACGGCAACGGATCTATTTCCCGCGGCGCTTCGATATACACCAGCCCGTCGGGTTTAAGCCAGCCGCGCGCATCGATCAAATCGGCGCAACGTTTTATTAGATCACTGGCGAAAGGTGGATCGAGAAAAATTACATCGAACGGTTCCGACGAACCTTGAAGAAATTCCGTGGCGTCGATTTCGAGCGGCCGCGCACCCTGCGCGTTCAGCAAGGCGACGTTGTCGCGCAGTTGCCGCGCCACGTGTGCAGCACGCTCCACCATCACCACTTCGCCGGCGCCGCGCGACAAGGCTTCGAGACATAACGCGCCGGTGCCGGAAAACAAATCGAGACAGCGCGCGCCTTGGATCATCGGCGCTAGCCAGTTGAACACCGTCTCGCGCACGCGATCCGGCGTTGGACGCAACCCTTCCTGGATCGGCACCGGCAATTTACGCCCGCGCCACTGCCCGCCAATGATGCGGATCTTTCCGGGATACGCGGGGGCCGGTCGGGCACCGGCGCGGCGTTCGCCCTTAGCGCTCGCCGCCAAGGATCACCGTCGCCATGCGATCAGGATAGATGCGGCGCGTGAATGCGTCGCGAATCTGGTCCACCGTCACGGCTTGTATACGTGCCGGAAAATCGTCGAGATAGGTCAGCGGCATGTTGTAAAAACCGATGAGCCCTAAGTAATCGGCGATTTTACGATTGTTGTCGATGCGCAGCGGAAACCCGCCAACAATGTTGTTCTTCGCTGCTTCCAATTCCGTCGGGGTCGGACCTTCGTCGATGAACCGCTTCAACGTCGAACGCAACAATGTCAGCGCTTGATCGCGCGTAGCGTTGCGCGTCTGCAGTCCGATTTCGAACGGACCGGCAACGCGCAGCGGCGCAAAATAACTGTAAACGCTGTACGACAATCCACGCTTCTCGCGAATCTCGTTCGATAACCGCGACACCAATCCGCTTCCGCCCAAAATGTAGTTGCCGACATAAAGCGCGAAGTAATCTGGATCATTGCGCGCGATGCCGGGCTGACCGACGAGAACGTGCGACTGCGTGGACGGAAACGAAATTTTCTTCGTCACCGATTTTTCCAACGGCTTCACCGTCGCCAGCGCCGGCAACGGTTCGCCGGCAGGCAAGCCGCCCATAATTTTTTCCGCGACGCGATGCGCGTCGCTCAGGCTGAGATTACCGATCATGGCGAGCCAGGCGTTGCGTCCGACGAAATAACGCTGGTGGTACGCGGTCAAATCGGCGCGCGCGATGCGCTTGAGCCCTTCTTGCACACCCGCCGGATCCACGCCATAAGGATGGTCGCCGTAAAGCGCACGCGAGAATGCGCGCTGCGCCAGCGCCGCCGGCGATTGCGCTTCGCGCGCCAAACCGATCAGCAGACGAGAACGTTCGCGTTCCAAACTATCCGACGGCAACGTCGGCTGCGAAAGTATTTTCGAAAACAAATCGACCGCGGGTTCGAGCGCGCGTGGATCGCTGAGCGTGCGTAAATCGACGCTCGCCATGTCGCGATCGGCGCCGGAGCCGAATTGCGCGCCGAGTTCTTCAAAGCGTGCGGCGATTTGGTCCGTCGTCAGACCGGCCGCGCCTTCATCGAGCATGGCGCCGAAAAGTTGTGCGAGCCCGGCTTTGTCTTTCGGATCGCGCGCCGAACCGGCGTCGAACACCGCGCGCACCTGCAACATCGGAATCTCATTCGCTTGCACAAAATAAACGCGGACGCCATTGGTCAAGGTCCAGTGTTCGATCTTCGGGCTCGCTTGCGCGAACAGCGGAATCAGCAGCGCCAGCGACAACCACCATTTTGCTTTAGTGCACATGCGCGCCCCCAGATGGAACGGATTTTTGACCGGCTTTTATCGGTAACGGATCGAGCACAGAAACGGTGAGATTAGTATCCAGCAGATACTTACGCACCACTGCCCGCACCTGCTCCGCGGTGACGTTTTGTAGATGCTTCGAGTAATCCTCCATCAGACTCAGGTCCAAACCGATGGTGGCCAAGCGCCCGAGCTGCATCGCTTGGTAATACATCGAGTCGCGCTCGTAGACGTCTTGCGCCACGACCTGCGCTTTGATGCGTCTCAATTCCTGCTCCGATACCAGCTCCTCACGCAGCCGCGCGATTTGCGCGCGGAAAGCCTGTTCGAGTTCTTGGATGCGCCGTCCTTGCGAAGGCGTTCCTTCGAGGACAAACAAATTGGCGCCGCGGGCGATCGGGGTGTAATCGACGTTCACCGTCGCCGCGATGCGGCGCTCGCGTACGACTTCGCGCGAAAGACGCGCGGCGTTGCCGCCATCGAGCACACCGGCAGCCACGGCGAGCGCGTAGGGCTCCCACTCGTTATCGCGCGTCAATACCGGCACGTGATAGCCAAGAATGATATGCGGCAACTCCGCCGGCGCCGCGACGCGCGTGCGCCGTTCTTGCGTCTGCGCGGGTTCCGGCGGAATCGCGGGCGCGCTGACAGCACGACGCGGTACCGGTCCGAAATATTTTTCGGAAAGCGCGAAGATCTCGCTCGGCTTCACATCGCCGACAACTACTAAAGTCGCGTTATTCGGCGCGTAGTAACGCGCGTACCAACGCCGCAGGTCTTCGACTTTCATCCGCTCCAAATCCGACATCCAACCGATGATCGGATTGCGATAAGAATGTTTTTCGTAGGTGACCGACATAAATTTTTCGCCGAGCACTGCGTCAGGTTGGTCTTCGGTGCGCAGCCGCCTTTCTTCCATGACGACCTGGATCTCTTTCGCGAACTCCTCAGCGGAAAGCGCTAAGTTCTGCATTCGATCGGCTTCGAGCTCGAACGAGATCGACATGCGACTCTTTTCGAGCTGCTGGTAATACGCGGTGTAGTCGTAACTGGTAAAGGCGTTCTCACGCCCGCCTTGCTCGGCGATGAGCTGCGAGAACTCGTTGGGTTTTAAGCGCGCGGTGCCCTTGAACATCATGTGCTCAAGCGCATGCGAGATGCCGGTCAGTCCTTCGGGTTCGTCGATGCTGCCGACCTTGTACCAGATCTGCGACACCATGACCGGCGAGCGGTGATCTTCCTTGACGATGACGCGCAGACCGTTATCAAGCGTCTTTTCGTGGATCGCGGCGCAGCCGCTCATCAACAAGGCGAGAATGGCCAGAAACGTTCGTTGCATGCGGATTCCGTTGGATAGTTCGTATAAAATTCGACGGCTGGCAAGGATAACCCAATCGCCGCTCGAGGTAACGCTTTGATTAACCCCAACCGCGATACGACTTCCACCACGCCTGGCTTGTTCGGGCGTTTGCGCGAACGCCTGTCGAAAACAACACAAGCGCTGGGACTCGGCATCAGCGACTTGCTGCGCAAAGACCGTCCGTTAGACGCGGCGTTGCTCGACGAATTGGAAACCACCTTGCTGGCGGCGGACATCGGTGTGGAAACGACGCAGGCGTTGATCGCGGATATCGATAATCACGCGCGCCGCCGGGAGATCACCGACGGGGCCGCAGCGTACCGCTTGCTGAGACAAGACCTGCTCAACATCATTCAACCCAGTGCGCGGCCGTTGACGGTCGCCAACGTCAAACCGTTTGTGGTCATGGTCGTCGGCGTCAACGGCGTCGGCAAAACTACGACCATTGCTAAAGTCGCGCGCCGCTTGCAAAGCGACGGTCACAAACTATTACTCGCCGCCGGCGATACGTTCCGCGCCGCGGCGGTCGAGCAACTTAAAGTATGGAGCGATCGCTTAAACATTCCGGTGGTGGCGCAAGAAACCGGTGCCGATGCTGCCGCGGTGGCGCACGACGCGCTGCAAGCGGCGATCGCGCGCAAAGTTGACGTGCTGATCGTCGACACCGCCGGTCGACAACACACGCATTCCGCGCTCATGGAAGAACTGAAAAAGATTCACCGTGTGCTGAGCAAACAAGACGCCACCTCGCCACACGAAGTACTGTTGGTGCTGGACGCGACGACGGGACAAAACGCGCTGTCGCAACTAAAGCATTTCGGCGACGCGGTAAACGTCACCGGCCTCGTAGTCACGAAACTCGACGGCACCGCCAAGGGCGGCATCGCGATCGCGATCGCCAAGAAAACCGGTTTGCCGATCCGCTACATCGGCATCGGCGAGGGCATGGACGACCTGGTTGAATTCAACGCGGAGAACTACGTCGACGCCATTCTCGGATCGACACCATGATTCAGTTCAGTCAGGTCAGCAAGCGCTACGCGACCGGATACGACGCGCTGAAAAACATCAATTTCACCCTAGAAAATGGCGAAATGGCGTTTCTCACCGGCCATTCCGGCGCTGGTAAAAGCACCCTGCTGAAATTGATCGCGCTGATCGAACGCCCCTCGCGCGGTCAGGCCGTGGTGAATCATAAAAATTTGGCACGCGTCACGCGTCGTCAGGTGCCGATCTTCCGTCGCACGCTCGGCATCGTGTTTCAAGATTACAAACTACTGCACGACCGCACCGTCTTCGACAACGTCGCGCTACCGTTGGTGGTCGCGGGCATGGAACATCGCGAAATCGGGAAACGCGTGCGCGCAGCACTCGAAAAAGTTTCGCTGCTGAATAAAGAACGCGCTCATCCGATTACGCTTTCCGGCGGCGAACAGCAACGTGTTTCTATCGCGCGTGCGGTCGTCGGCAAACCGTCGCTGCTGCTCGCCGACGAACCGACAGGCAATCTCGACACGCAGCTCGCCGAAGAAATCTTGGATATTTTTCTCGACTTTCATCACCACGGCACCACCGTGCTGATCGCCACGCACGATACGCATTTGCTCGCGCGCGCGCGCAAACGAGTATTGCAACTCGATCACGGCGAACTCGCGCGCGATAACGGAGCGCGTGCATGAAACGGATCGTGACGTATTTCGCGCGCCATGCGCAGGCGCTCGTCGGCACCGTCGGCGGATTGGCGCGTACACCGCTGACCTCGTTGATGACGATCGCGGTGATCGGCATCGCGCTCGCGCTGCCGGCGGCAATGTGGGTAGGCATCGATAACGCGATGAAACTGAGCAACGGCTGGGAAGGCCCGGGGCGTATTTCTCTTTTTCTGAAACGCGATCTGTCCGACAACGCCGCGCAAAAACTGGCAGAGAAAATTCGGCGACGCAACGATATCGCCAAAGTCGATTTCATTTCGCGCGAACAAGCGTTCGAAGAATTCAAACGCAATTCCGGACTTGGCGAAACCTTGGAGAACTTCGAGCGCAATCCTTTGCCCGCGGTGCTGGTGGTGCATCCGACGAGCGAAGCCAGTCAGGCGCAAACCTTAGAGCGCTTGGTGCGCGAGTTGCGTCAACGCGATGAAGTCGACATAGCGCAACTTGATCTCGAATGGGTCAAGCGGTTGCAAGCTTGGCTCGGTTTGGCGCAGCGCACCGTTGTCATTCTCGGCGGCCTACTGGCGATCGCGGTCTTGCTGATCGTCGGTAACACCATCCGGCTCGCGGTCATGAACCGCCGCGACGAAATCGAAGTTTCCAAACTCGTCGGCGCGACGAATGCTTTTATTCGTCGCCCGTTCTTATATACCGGTCTCATTCAAGGTACTGCCGGCGCCGTCCTAGCCTGGATCTTGGTGCAATCGAGCTTGTGGTTGTTGTCTGGGCCCGTACGCGAACTGACGCAGCTCTACGGCAGTGGCTTTCGAGGCGTCGGGCTGGATATGTCCTCATCAGTCATTCTGTTGTTGGCAGGGGCCGGTTTAGGCTGGGCCGGCGCTAGACTGGCAGTTGGCCGTCATCTCCACGCTATCGAACCTAAATAATCTTCTTCTTTTTAATCCCGTATAAAACACCGAATATCGGAACTGGTTTGGCACTCTCTTTATCAGAGTGCTAATATTTGATCTCATTTGTGTAGGAGTGCGAAATGAGCCAAAACCAAGCGTTAACCGTTCCGTTCTATCCCGAGAAAGGCCTCTCAAGCTATCTCCGGGCCGTTAACGCGCTCCCCGTTCTCAGTGCCGAACAGGAGCGCCAACTGGCGCTGCGCTATCGTCTTCACAACGATCTAGGCGCCGCGCGTGAACTGGTCATGGCCAATCTGCGTTACGTCGCTCGCATTGCCCGCGGCTTTAATGGCTATGGCCTACCGCAACCCGACCTCATCCAAGAAGGCAATATCGGCCTGATGAAGGCCGTCAAACACTACGACCCGGCGCACAAAGTGCGGCTGATGTCGTTCGCCATACATTGGATCAAGGCGGAAATTTACGATTACATCCTGCGCAATTGGCGCATCGTCAAGGTCGCCACCACCAAGGCGCAACGCAAACTGTTCTTCAACTTGCGTAAACATCGCGCGCGCTTAGGCTGGATGACCCGCGGCGAAGTCGAAAATCTTTCCGAGCGCCTGAACGTCGCGCCCGAAACCGTGCAGGAAATGGAAGCGCGTCTGGCGAATCACGATGTTCCGTTCGACGTGGACAACGACGCCGATGACGAACACTTTCACGCCTCGCCCGCCGGCTACTTGTCTGACATGCGTTACAACCCAGAAGTTTTGGTAACGCGCTCGGACAACGAAAGCACACGCACCGAGCAACTCAAGACCGCCTTGGCCGAACTCGACACGCGCTCGCGCGACATCATCGAACGGCGCTGGCTGGCGGAAAAAAAAGTGACGCTGCAAACGTTGGCGGACGAATACGATATTTCCGCCGAACGCGTGCGCCAAATCGAAGAGAAAGCGCTGCGCGAAATGAAACACCTGCTGACCGCGTAATTTTTTAAGCAGTTTCTTTGCAAGAGCCTCCTCGCGAGGCTCTTTTTATTTGTCGCGCTACACTGCGCAGATGAACTCGACCGCGTTAGCCGCCCTCGCCCTTTCCGTTCTGCTGCACGTCGCTTGGAACCTCATGACACGCCGCACGCCACCGGACGTGCGTTTCCTGTGGTGGGCCTTGTTGGGATATCTCCTCATCATCGGCCCGTGGTCGCTAGCCGCATTGATCCTGCAAGCGGACTGGTCGTGGCGTCTGAGCGGTTTGTTAACCATCACCTGCATCGCCGAAGCGATTTATTTTCTAGCGCTCGGGCGCGCGTATCGCCACGCGCCGGTTCCGCTGGTGTACCCCATCGCGCGCAGTTCGCCGTTCCTGATCGCGCTGTGGACCGTGTTCTTCTTCGGTGAACCCCTATCGCCGCTGGGCTGGGCAGGCATCGTGGTCTGCGTCATCGGCGTATTGTGGTTGGGTTTTTCCGCGCGTGGCGGCGAACCGACGCGCGCGTTGCCGTGGGCGTTACTGGCTGCTTTCGGCACCAGCGTGTACTCGACCTCAAACAAACTCGCGGTGCCGGCGCTGCCGAATTACGCGACCGACCTGGGCTACGTCACCGTTACCATCGCGGTCGCGTGGCTCGCGCTTTCGATCGAGAATCGCGCGCATACCGGGCGCTTCGTACCGAAACGCGCGCCGCCGCCATTCAAATGGATAGTGGCGGGACTTTTTATCGGCAATGCCTATGCGTTGGTTATCCACGCCATGCAATTCATTCCCGCGGCTTATGCCGTGGCCATCACCAACGCTGGCATCGTGCTCGCTGGGGTAATCGCGATGGTTTTTTTTGGAGAGCGCCAACGATGGCGCACGCGGCTGGCGGCGATGATCGTGATCTGCGCCGGTTTAGTGCTGCTGATCGCCGCATAAAGCTAATCTTGTTTGACTAACGTGTATTCACCGTCGAGGATTTTGCGCGATCGGCGACGACGCCACGCGACACGCGCGCCGAAGATCAGCGCCGCGATACCGAAGAAAAATAACGAGAAGATAAAAAAAGAAATCACCAAGAAAACCAACGTCACGATCAGCGGCACGCCGATAAGCCAGGCGAGCCACAACGGATAACGCACGACGGGAAAATGAATTCGCATGAAACGATGCCTAGTTGGGAAGAAACGCGGAGGTCAGACGTTAATCGGTGGGCAAACGGAACCAGAACGTAGCGCCGCCATCGGGATTGTTAGCGGCGCCAATGTCGCCGCCATGTAGAAACACTAGCTCGCGACTGATGGCGAGACCGAGCCCCTTACTTTTCTCGCCGCCGGTCGGGACGTTGCTCAAACGCGCGTATTCCTTGAAGAGCATATCCATTTCTTTTTTTGGAATTCCCGGGCCAGTGTCGATAACGCTGCAAAGAATTCCTTCTTCATCGCGTGCCGTTTCCACCCTCACCACACTGCCGGGCGGACTGAACTTGATCGCATTGCCGATTAAATTTTCCAAGACTTGCATGATGCGCGTTTCATCGGCGCGGATATGCGGCAAATCTCGACCGAATTCCAAACGCAATTCAGTATTCTTCGACTTGCCGTAGTCGGTCAATCGCGCCACAGCTTGGCGCACGATCGCGCCGAGGTCGGTGGGCAACTTCGAAAGTTGCATGCGCTGATCGCGCAACGCCCGCAACTCAAGCGCGTCGGTGATGACGTGCTGCATGAACTCGGCGGAATCGGTGATGTTCGCCAGCAACTTCGGTGCCTCGTCGTTCACCGTCGAACCCGCCTGCAGGTCGCTGTTCAATTGTCGCACCGCATCCAAAATAACCATTAACGGCTTCTTCAAATCATGCCCAGCAATACGCATGAAACGATCGTTGGCTTCTTTGAGCCATTTCAGCGTGAGTTGGGTGCGAATGCGCGCCAGCACGACGGCGAGATCGAACGGCTTGGTGATGTAATCGTTGGCGCCGTCTTGCAATGCGGCGACGACGTCGCTGGTTTGATCCAAACCAGACAGCACGATGATCGGGGTGTCGAG
>JAHFQD010000317.1 GCA_023266455.1 Candidatus Muproteobacteria bacterium | reverse complement strand
TTCATCGTCGGTCCGATGTTCCGCGAATTCGCACTACGCGACGGGCTCTTGGTCACTGGGCAACAACAATATTCCGGTGTGGCAGCGGCGCGCTTGGTCATCGACGGGATCGGCAAATAACCGCGTCACCACATTTATTCATAGGAGAACCACTGTCATGAAAATCGGCATATTCGGCACCGGCATGGTCGGCGAAACAATCGCCGGTCGCTTGGTGGAACTCGGACACGAAGTAAAAATGGGCTCGCGCTCGGCGGCGAATGAAAAGGCCACCGCCTGGGTAACGAAAACGGGCAGTCGCGCCTCGCACGGCACGTTTTCCGATGCCGCGATGTTCGGAGAAATCGTCTTCAATTGCACCCAGGGCGCGGTTTCCCTTGAGGTACTGAAACTCGCCAACGGCACGCAGACGTTGAAGGAGAAAATTCTCATAGACGTGTCCAATCCCCTGAACACCGACAATGAGGCTTCGACAGCACTGTTATATTGCAACGACGAATCACTCGGCGAACGTCTCCAAAAAGCGCTGCCGGACACGCACGTGGTGAAAACGCTCAACACGATGTGGTGCGGAATTATGGTGAACCCGCGCCGCGTTAAGGAAACGCATCATGTTTATTTATGTGGCAACAACATCGGTGCGAAGACCCGCGTAAAAGAAATCTTGAGATCATTCGAATGGGCGCAGGAAGAGATCCTCGACCTCGGTGGTATCGACGCCGCGCGCGCAACGGAAATGTTGCTGCCACTGTGGCAGCGCATATACGGTGCAACCAATAGTTTCGCGTTCAACTTTAAAATCGTTTGCGCGTCGCACTGAGCAATGCCGCTTCAGAGAAGCCATGGAAACCTATTTTCGTTTTATTAGCTTGCTGATGATGTTTGCACCGATATCGCTGTTTGCGATATCGACAGCCATGGCGCAACTCGCGGAACTTCTCCAGATCAGAACATCGCTGCCGGCCGCTTTCAAACACGCTTATATCTCGGTGAACGACCAGTGCATTCACTACGTAATAGGTGGTCGCGGCGAACCATTACTACCGATTCATGATTGACCGGAGACTTAGTATAAATGGCGCAAAATGATTTCAGCGCTCGGTGGACACTACACGGTGGTCGCGCCCGACATCAGGAACTTACACGATTGAGCAAGTCGTTCTTCGTTCAAAAGTAGTCAGATACACCACCTATGACGCTTGTCTCCGGGGCCTTTTATTTCTCACCCTGTATTGCTCCCGGCAGCTGACTCAGCGCATCACGCAGTAGCTCGATAAAAATTCTCACCTTCGCGGGGACCGTACGCGGCTCGTAAGGATGCACCGCGAAAATTCCACCGTGCGGTAGCGTGTAGTCGGTTAACAACGGCACTAAATCTTTTTTGCTGACGTCGTTGAACACGAGATGTTCCGGCAAGGCTGAAATGCCGGCGCCTTCCAATAACATCGCGCGGATCGACGTCGGCGAATTCACCGATAGACGCGACCGCATCTGCACATGATGCGTGCGCTTACCCGGACCGATAAAAGACCAGCGCGTTTTAGACAGCAAACTGAAATCGATCCAATTGTGATTCGCTAAATCCTCTGGTCGCTTCGGCACGCCGTGCCGCGCCAGATAAGACGGCGCCGCCACGACTTGCTGCCGGAAACCGCCCAGGCGCACCGCGCGCAAACCGGAATCGCGCAGCCAACCGACACGCACCGACAGATCGAGCCGCTCGGCGACGATATCGGACACCGCGTTGTTGGCGATGAAGTCCACGGCGACGTCCGGATAGCGGACGATGAATTTCGCCACGACGCGGGGAATCACGGTTTGTCCGAAGTCCTCTGTCGCCGTTACGCGCAGCGTCCCCGTCGGCGCCTCGTGGCCGCGCGCGAGCTTCGCCACTGCGGCCTCCGCTTGCCGCAGCACCGCGGCGCATTCCCTATGAAATTCACGTCCGGCTTCGGTCAAGGTCAGCTTGCGCGTAGTGCGCACCATGAGCTGGCAACCCAGCTCCGCTTCTAAACGCGCGATGTGTTGGCTGACCGCCACTTTGCTCACATCGAGCGCATCGGCGGCGGCCGTGAACGAGCCGTGCTCCACCACGGCGGCGAAAATCACGAAGCGATTGAGACTAACACCCTGCAAATTGGCCATAGAAACCATTGTTCGTTTTTTGTTAACACTTTAGTCGATTGTTCGGTATTTTTCACAGGCGTTCGGCATGGAACCATTAGCGAGGGTCACAACACACTCTTGCTAAAGGATATCTCCATGTCGCCAAAAATATTGAGGCCATCCGCCAGCGTCGCGTTCGCGTTATTGAGCGTCGCACTGATATCACCGGCTGTGTTCGCGGACGCGCCGGAAATTCCAACCATTTCGCAACCCGAGGAATTACATGTGCAGTATCGGCGCGTAAACATCGATGGGGTCAATGTGTTCTACCGCGAAGCCGGCGATCGATCTTTGCCGACCATCGTTTTACTCCACGGCTTTCCGACATCGTCGCATATGTTCCGCGATTTAATTCCACTGCTGGCCGATCGCTTTCACGTCGTGGCGCCGGATTACCCCGGTTTCGGCCACTCGGACGCACCAGCGCCGACGACGTTCGAATACAGCTTCGCGCATACCGCCAAAATCACCGACGCGTTTCTCGATCACATCGGCGTTAAGCAGTATTACTTGTATCTACAGGATTACGGCGGCCCGATTGGCTTTCGTATCGCTGCGCAACACCCGGAACGCGTCTTAGGATTGGTGATTCAAAACGCCAATGCGTATGAGGAAGGATTGAGCGACAAACTGAAACACACCGCCATGCCGTTTTGGGAGAACCGCAACGCCAGCACCGAAGGAGCGATGCGCCGCGTGCTGACGCTGGAAGCGACCAAGGGCCAGTATCTCGTTGGTGCACAAGATACGGTGCACGTGAGTCCCGATGCATGGGTATTGGCGCAAGCGCTGCTGGATCGACCCGGTAACGACGCCATTCAACTAAATAT
>JAHFQD010000043.1 GCA_023266455.1 Candidatus Muproteobacteria bacterium | reverse complement strand
GGAACGGCCGTCCACCGACGCCAGCCAGCCCTTTTCGATCAACCAATCCAAACATAAGAGTTCCGGATTGATCGCATGCACCGATAAACAATGGTACGGCGAACGATCCTTATGCGTCGGCCCGAGCGGCAACATCTGCCACACGCGCAAGCCGGCATCGTGAATGAAATCGAGGAAACGCGACGCGTCGGCGCCGAAGCCGCCGCTCGGCAGCGAACTGGGATGAAGCAATACCCCGGCGCGACGTTTATCGAGGATTTTATTCACGCGGACGGCCGATGATTAGGTTGTGTGATCGCTGCTGCGACGCATGGCCCCACCGAGCGCGGGCGCGCCTTGGCCACGCGTGAACGTGTGTCCCAGATAGTCCGGCGGTTCGAGACGCAAGGCGGCGTACAAATTGAGCAAGTGTCGGCGGTACAAACCTTCAAAATCGCTCACGGTATCTGACGGATTGTAATCGCCGAACCACCAGAACCAGTCCGATCCTTCGCATACGGCGAGTTGCCGCTGCGCCACGTCGCGATCAGCCTCGGACAAGTTCGGCAACGCCGTATCGTAAGCGCGCTTGGCGTCGCATAACATTTCCCAACCGCGATTCTTGTCGACGTCGCCGATCCACGTAGAGAAATTCCCATAAACCCAGGACCCCGACGCCAGCAAACGTAACGGCTGCGTCGCCGCGGCGTAATCGCCGAACGTGGTCAAACGCAGACGCGGATGTTCCGACAACCGTTTGTAGAGCGCATTCAGAAAATAATATGCATTCTCTGGATAATGTTCCCACGCGTTTTCGCCGTCGAGGATGATGCTCGCGACCGCGCCGTCGTGCCCTTCGCAAGCATCGGCCACGCGTTCCAGGTGCGCGATCAAATCCGCCACCGCGTCGTCGGCATGCCAAGTGGCGTAACTGAAACCGATCAAATCCGACAACCTGTCATCGCGGAAAAATACCCGCGGACTGTGCTCGGACAAGGTATACGGCCGGTACAGCCAATCCCGTTTCTCCGGCGGCAATTCGCCGAAGCGGCTCAAGCTGTTGCGTAATACGCCCTCGCCCGTCGCCGCCCAATGCAATCCTTCTTGCGCCAACATTCGCAGCGCGCGTTCGCTAACGCCGCCTTCCGATGGCCAGCAACCCGTGGGACGAAAACCGAAATGCTGTTCGAACACACGGACGCCTTCGCGCACGTGCCAACGCGCGCGTTCTTCGCCATCGGGATAATGCGCCACCGCCGGCAACGCTGCGTGTGGCAGCGCTTCGTGCGCCGATTCGAAGTCGATCAACAGCGGCAACATCGGGTGCGCGTACGGCGTCACCGACAATTCCACTTGTCCGCGCTGCGCCAACCGCTTATAGCGCGGGACCACATTCGCGATTAGCTCGCCGATCAGTTCCAGCAATTGGCGCCGATCTTGGAGATCGAAACGGCTGGCCTTATCCATCAACTTGCGCACGCGCACATCTGCACGTCGTACTGTCTCTCCGAGCCAAGCTAAGTGGTACCACATCAGCAAATCGACGATATATTCCTCGCTGACGTAGGCCATGCCATCGGGATGAGACAAGAGCCAGCGCGCCATCTCGGCCAAGCGTTGATACGGTTGAAAACGCGCGATCATGCGCGTGTCGTTCGCGCGCAAACAAGCGCGTACGAGCGCCAAGCGTTCCTCGCGTGCAGCCGGCAACACCGCCTGCGCCAGCGCCGCTAGCAACGGATCGCGCAACGGACGACCTTCGCGAAAAAACGTTTCGATCTGCTGCGTGTAATCCGCGAGTTGCTCCAGCAACAACGGCGCGAAATTCACCACGACGCGCGCGTCCGGCCAGTTTTCCAGATGCGCCGCCATGTCGGTGTAATCCTTGATGGCGTGCAAATACGTCCAGGGCAATTGATAACGACCGCTGGGAAGATCGCGATACTCCGGTTGGTGCATGTGCCACGCGAGCACTACATCGAATTTTTTGTCAGCGGACATGGCGCACTTCTTGGCCCAGCGATTCCGGTGTCACCACGACGACACCCGAAGGACTGATGTCGAAACGCTTGGCGTCTTTCTCTCGGTCTTCGCCGATCACCGTACCCGCCGGCAAGCGGCAATTTTTTTCGATGATAACTTTCTTTAATCGGCAACCTTCGCCAATAGTCGCATGCGGCAAGATCAAACTGTCTTCGATCAAGCAACGATCCTGTATGCGGACATTCGAGAACAACAACGAACGCCGCACGATCGCGCCGGAAATAATATCGCCACCTGACACCATCGAATCCACCGCCATGCCGCGACGACCGTCGTCGTCGAAAATAAATTTCGCCGGCGGTAGCTGTTCCTGATACGTCCAGATCGGCCAGTCTTCGTCGTAAAGATTCAGTTCGGGCGTAACGCTGATCAACTCCATGTTCGCTTCCCAGAACGCGTCGATCGTGCCGACGTCGCGCCAATACGCCTGCTTGTTTCCCTGCGCCTCGCGAAACGGATACGCCACGACGTTGTGTTGTTTTTTAATAATGGTCGGCAAAATATCTTTGCCGAAATCGCGTTGCGAGTTCGGCGTATTCGCATCGATGATGAGCTGTTCGAACAAAAAGCCGGTGTTGAACACATAGATGCCCATGGACACTAAGGTCGCGTCGGTGCGTCCAGGAGTCGGCTTCGGATTCGGCGGCTTTTCGATGAATTCGGTGACGCGTCCGGCCTTGTCGACGTTGATCACGCCGAAATCCTTGGCGCGATCGATCGGCACTTCAATACAGCCGACGGTGCAGTCGGCACCACTCGCCACGTGCGCGGCGATCATCGGACCGTAGTCCATCTTATAAACGTGATCACCGGCGAGAACCAAAACGAAATCCGGACCGTGATCGCGAATAATGTCGAGATTTTGATACACCGCGTCCGCGGTGCCGGCGTACCACGACGCCTCCGTGCGCTGCTGCGCCGGGAGCAGCTCGACGAACTCGCCGAACTCGCCGCGCAAGAACCCCCAACCCTTCTGAATATGCTGAATCAGGGAATGCGCCTTGTACTGCGTCAGCACGCCGACGCGGCGGATACCGGAATTGATGCAATTCGAGAGCGGAAAATCGATGATGCGGAATTTGCCACCGAAGGGTACGGCAGGCTTGGCACGCCAGTTGGTCAATTGTTTTAGCCGCGTACCGCGGCCGCCGGCGAGGATGAGCGCGAGGGTGTCGCGCGTCAAGCGGCTTACAAAACGCGTCGTATGCGCGGGTTTCATAGTCTTCGTCCTCTTCCGTGAACAGTCTTAGCGCGTCCGCCAGTGTACACCGGCGGTCTTGGGATCGTGCAGAACACGATGAAAAAATTCAACGATTAGAACGGCACGAATCGGTATAATTCCGGTCAGTGATGTCAGGGACGGATATTTTCATGCCAAGCGGCGATACGATGGTCCAATCCATGACGGCAGAACAACAACACGGCGCCATTGCCGCGCTCGGCATCGACGATACGCACTTCCTACGCGAAGGAATCGGCGAGCAAGCGCCTTCTCGTAACGATTGCAACGCCCTCTCGCCGCGCCTCGACGCATTACGCACGCGCATCGGCGCGTGGCGGCGCGGCGACGAACCTTCTTTTCTCTCTCTCCCCTTCGATTCCGATTGGGAAAAAATATCGCAGCGCGGGCAGCACATCAGTCGCACGTTCCGTCAAACCTTAGTGTTTGGCATCGGCGGCTCGAGTCTCGGCGGCGAGATGCTCACGCGTACGCTCGGCCGCAGCGCGCACCCGGTGAGGTTCTATGACAATCTGGATCCGAATACGCTGTTCGATCCGGACACGATGAACTGGGAAGAAACCATGTTGATCGTGGTTTCCAAATCTGGCAACACGGTGGAAACGCTCGGTCAATTTCTCGCGGTGTTGCCGGCGCTCGAATCGAGTTTGGGACCGGCGCTATCGAAGCATGTGCTCGCTATCACCGAAAATTCGCAAGGCGCGCTGTACAAACTCGCGCGCGAACTCGGCGTCGAAGTATTGCCGCACCCGCCGGTGGGCGGACGTTATTCGGTACTGTCCGTCGTCGGTTTACTGCCAGCCGCAATCGCCGGCGTCGACGTACAACGACTCATGAACGGCGCGCGCTCCATGGCCGAGCGCGTCAGTCAAACGGAGATCGAACGTAATCCAGCGTTTTTCCAAGCCGCAGCACAATTTCTGCACGCGCAGCGCGGGCGTCGCCTCAGTCTGCAATTCGTTTATTCGGATCGTCTGCTGCCGGTGCCGCGCTGGTACGCGCAGTTATGGGCTGAGTCGCTCGGCAAGCGCGACAGCGCCGGCGTCAATCACGGTCTGACGCCGCTCGCCGCTCGCGGCGCCACCGATCAGCATTCGCAGTTGCAGCTTTATCTCGACGGACCCGACGACAAGCAAATCACCTTCATCACCTCGCCGGAGTTGCGTCATCAAGGTATGCGCGTACCGCCGCGCGCACGCGACTTCGACGCCGTGAAGTTGCTCGCTGGCCACACGCTCGGCGAAATGTTTCACGCCGAATTCGAAGCCACACGTGCGACGCTGGCGCGACGCGGACGTCCGAATCGAACTTTCAACGTACCGCTCGACGCCTATGCCATCGGCGAATTGATCGTGCTGCTGGAAATGGAAACCGTAGCGCTTGCGCATTTCCTCGGCGTCGATCCTTTCGATCAGCCAGCGGTCGAAGAAGGAAAACGCTTAGCGTGGGATTATCTGCGACGCTAAAAAATACCGTCTGACCATCCGAAACGGAGAGTTGTCGTTTTTTTTCTTGTCATCTCGCAGCCGCGGCGATAACGTGTTCACGAACGTAGTCGATGCCGATTTCTCGCAGGATGCATGCCGTGAAACAGGACGAAAAGATTGCGCTTCCTCCGCTCACCGATGACGCGCTTTGGTACAAAGACGCCGTCATCTACGAACTGCACGTCAAAGCGTTCTTCGATAGCAACGCCGACGGCATCGGCGACTTCCCCGGTTTAACCTCCAAGCTCGACTATCTACAAGACCTCGGCATCACCGCCATTTGGTTGCTACCGTTCTATCCGTCGCCGATGAAAGACGACGGCTACGACATCGCCGATTACCATAATATTTATCCGGCCTACGGCACACGTCGCGATTTCGCCAACTTCGTACGCGAAGCACATCGGCGCGGCATCCGCGTCATTACCGAACTCGTCATCAATCACAGTTCCGACCAGCACCCCTGGTTCCAGGCTGCACGCCAGGCGGACGCCGAATCGTCCAAACGCGATTTTTACGTTTGGAGCACGACCAATAAAAAATATTCCGACACGCGCATTATTTTCACCGATACGGAAAAATCGAACTGGACGTGGGACAACACCGCGCGCGCTTATTATTGGCACCGCTTCTTCTCGCACCAACCCGATCTCAACTTCGACAACCCGCGCGTCCTCAAAGCGTTGATACGCGTCATGCGCTTTTGGCTCAACCAAGGTGTGGATGGATTGCGCCTAGACGCGGTGCCTTATCTCATCGAACGCGAAGGCACGAGTTGCGAGAATCTGCCGCAGACGCACGTCATCGTGCGCCAGATCCGCGCGGTGATCGATAAGCATTACCGCAACCGCATGTTGCTCGCCGAGGCCAATCAATGGCCGGAAGACGTGCGCGATTACTTCGGCGATGGCGACGAATGTCACATGGCGTATCACTTCCCGCTCATGCCGCGCATGTACATGGCGATCGCGCAGGAAGACCGGCATCCGATCACCGAGATCATGCAACAGACGCCGGATATCCCCGAGAACAGCCAGTGGGCGATTTTTTTGCGCAACCACGACGAGCTCACGCTTGAAATGGTGACGAGCAAAGAGCGCGATTATTTGTACCAGGTCTACGCCACCGATCCGCGCGCGCGGTTGAATCTCGGTATCCGTCGACGATTGGCGCCGCTGCTCGACAACGATGTCGATCGCGTACGTTTGATGAACAGCTTGCTGTTGTCGATGCCCGGTTCACCGATTCTTTATTACGGCGACGAAATCGGCATGGGCGATAATATTTTTCTCGGCGATCGCAACGGCGTGCGCACGCCGATGCAATGGAGCCCGGACCGCAACGCCGGCTTCTCGCGCGCCGACCCACAGCGCTTGTTTTTACCGCCGATCATGGACCCGGTTTACGGCTACGAAGCCGTAAACGTCGAAGCACAATCGCGCGATCCGTCGTCGCTGCTCAATTGGACCAAGCGTGTCCTCGCCGTGCGCAAAACCTACAAGGCGTTCGGACGCGGTCGCTTGCAATTTTTGCGTCCGCGCAATCGAAAAATTTTGGCTTACATTCGCGAGTACGAAGACGAGGTGATTCTGTGCGTCGCCAATCTGGCGCGCTCGGCGCAGCCGGTGGAACTCGATCTCTCGCGTTACAAAGGCCGCATCCCGATCGAGTTGATGGGCCGAACCGCCTTCCCCGCCATCGGCGACTTACCGTATTTGCTAACGCTCCCTGGACACAATTTTTATTGGTTCCGCCTCACACTCGGTGAAGCGCCACTGGGACGCATCGACGTGCAACCACCGCCGGAAGAATTGCCGGTGCTGGTGCTCTTCGACGGTTGGTCCACGTTCTTCCGCGATCGCGTCGTCCCGTGGCGCATCGCCGCCGCCGAACGAACGCGCGCGCAACTCGAAACCGACGTGCTGCCGCGGTTCGTCGGCGCGCAGCGCTGGTATGCCTCCAAGAACGCCGCGCCCGGACGCGTCACATTGATCGATCAAGCCGAATGGGGCGAGCAAGAAAAAAATTGGCTGATTGCGCTATTTCATACTGACAACGACGGCGACTCGCCGGCGACTTATTTCCTACCGCTATCGCTGGTCTGGGAAGACAGCGCCGCGCGACTGCGCGATCCGCTCGCCGCGAGCATCGCCAAGATTCGTCATCAAGCGCGCACCGGGATTCTCGCCGACGCCATGGCAGACGAAACATTTTGTCGCGCCTGCATCGACGCCATCGGCGCGTCGCTCGAACTGCCTTGCGCGCACGGTCGCTTGCGTTTCACGCCCACGCAAGCGTTCGACGCGTTACGCGGTCCGAAAGAATCGTTGCTGGACGTTTCCGCGCCATCGATCGCCGGCACCAATACCACCGTCAGCCTCGGCGACAAACTATTCCTCAAAATTTATCGCCGGCTACAAACCGGGGTTCAGCCGGAATACGAAATGGGACGTTACCTGACGGAGACGGCGCGGTTTCCGCATATCGTTCCCGTCGCCGGATCTATCGACTACATCGGCGCCGACGGCGGAACCACGATGTTGGCCTTGCTCCAAGGTTACGTGAGCAACCAAGGCGACGGCTGGACACATACGCTGAATTATCTTGATCAGTTTCTGGAACGTCGTAATCCGGACGAGCAGACGCTTGTCGATGCGCAAGAACTCCACGGCGGTTATCTCGCGCTCCTGCGCACGCTCGGGCGACGTACTGGCGAATTGCATCAAGCGCTCGCTTCCACCAGCGGCGATCCGGCTTTCGAACCGGAACCCGTCACCGTGCGCGAACTCGCCGATTGGCAAAAGCGTATCGCCACCGAAGCCGAAACGACCTTCGCCTTGCTAACGCGCCGGTTAGAGGCGCTGGCGCCCGAGGTTCGTCGCGACGCCGAAACCGTCGTGGCGCATTCCAAAACCTATCTCGATCTCATTAAGCGCGACATCCTCGCGCCCGCCGAGGCGCGCAAAATCCGCCACCACGGCGACTACCATCTCGGTCAGGTGTTGATACGGCAGAACGATTTCGTCATCGCCGATTTCGAAGGCGAACCGACGCGCAGCGAGCAAGAACGCCGCGCCAAACATTCGCCGCTGCGCGACATCGCCAGCATGCTGCGCTCTTTCAATTACGCCGCGCATACAGCTATGCACCGCGCAGCGGTCGCGCGCGGCGGTAATGCCGAATCGCACACGACGGCGATAGAAACATGGGAAAACGCCGCGCGCGACACGTTTCTGCGCAGCTATGTAGAAACCGTGCGCGCGACGCCAGCGCTCGCCACGTGGACCTTGTCGTCCGAATTGTTGGAATTGTTCTTTTTGGAAAAAGTGTTTTACGAGCTTCGTTATGAATTAGACCATCGCCCGGATTGGGTTCGTATTCCATTACGTGGCTTGTTGGAAATCGTCCGCGCGAAATCTTCCGGATAGATCGCGGTTGACGCGATCCGGCCCTGCGCGCAAACTCAACGCCGTCCCTCCCTTCACTCAAGGAGACCTCATGGAACAGGTGGACATCGCACTGGAACCGCTGCGGATATCGCTGATACAACTCGGTCATTTCCTTCCCAAACTTTTGCTCGCCATCATTATTCTGCTCGCCGGTTGGCTGTTAGCGCGGGGACTACGATTCGCCGTTACTCGAAGCTTGCGCGCGATCAATTTCAACGTGCTCGCCGAAAAAGCCGGGATGGACGAATTCCTGCGGCAAGGCGGAATCAAGATGGATACCATCGGTATCCTCAGTCTCCTACTCTACTGGCTGGTCGTGCTAGCCGCGTTGATGGTGACGTTCAACACCTTAGAGCTAAGCCACGTCACCGATCTGCTAGGGAAGATTTTATTGTTCATCCCCAAAGTGATCGTGGCGGTGCTGATTCTCGCGATCGGTTCCTATTTCGCGCGCTTCGTCGCCAAGACGGTGGACACCTATTGCCGAAACGTCGGCATCGAAGACTCCACACTGCTTACACGCGCAACGCACTACACCATCATGGTGTTCGTCATCATGATCGCGTTGGATCAACTCAACATCGGCGGCGACGTTATCCGATTCAGCTTTTTAATCGTGCTCGCGGGAATCGTCTTAGCCCTGGCGTTAGCGTTCGGCCTCGGCGGCCAAAAATGGGCGGGAGATTTGTTGGAACGTTGGTGGTCGAGCAAACGCCGCGGCGGCGGATAAACGCCACACGGTAAAACGGAGGGCGACCGCTCTCCGATTATTTATTCGGGATCTTTTAAGACGACTTTGCGGATACGCGCGTATCCGCGATGAAGTTCGCGCGCGGCACGCACCATGGCGTCTTCGACTCCACGCGCCGTATCGTCGACGACATCCTTGATCGTCTCGATCACTTCCGGTTTGGCCGGCGTAACGTCGACCTCACCGCGCTCGCTTTCTAGTTTTCGCATTAGCTCTGCGAATTTATCGGGCGTTAACCGCATACAACCTCCTTATTGCAGCCGACCCTGGCCACGCATGCACGACAAAACCCCTACCAGTCTTCGATTCTAACCGCGGAAAACCATGCCGCCGGTTGAACCTGCATCTTTCAAGGAACTATCCGACGATCAGAATATTTTATGCGACAAACCGCAGTGCGCCAGTAACAACATTGCTGCATTCCACGATTGTTTTGGCATGCCTTTTGGTTCGCCGGTACAGCCATGGAGCCATTCGTTAAATTCCCCGTTGTTTCGAGCGTTCGCCTCGATCACACGCCGCAACTGCTCGCGCGCCTTCTCCGTTTGTCCTTGCGCGCTCAGCGCCAACACCCAAAAACCACCGATAAAGGGCCATACCCCGCCATTATGGTATTGATATTCTTCGTTTTGTTTATGACGATCCATGTATTCGCGCCATAACGCATCGCCGCGTCGAATCGGCGTCACCGTCGCACGCATCGGATACGGTTCGTGCACACGCGCGTCCTCTAAGGCACGCAGAATGCGCTGCGCCCGTGCGTCATCCGCCAACCCGAA
>JAHFQD010000316.1 GCA_023266455.1 Candidatus Muproteobacteria bacterium | reverse complement strand
CGATTGCGCACGACAAAATAGGTTAGCGCCGCCAGCGCGATCGAAAGAACACCGATGGTGACGAATACCGCGCGCCATGTCGTCACCGCTAACACCGCCGCCAGCGGTCCGGCGGCGAGGATAGCGCCGACGTTTCCGAGAAACACGGTAAGGCCGCTGATGAAACCGTAGCGCGACTCGCTCCACCATACGGTGTTGGCGCGCATCAGACCGACGAAGACAACCGACACGCCGAGCCCAACGATGAAACGACCAATGGTCGCTGTAGTGAAATCCGTCGCAACGCCGAAGAGAATGGAGCCCAATCCCGCCACGAGCGCACCGATGGTCGCGGATAGCCGCACGCCCAGTGTATCGGCGAGCATGCCACCCGGAATCTGCATCGCGGCGTAAACGTAGAAATACATCGCCGCCAATGAACCGAGTGCGGCGGCGCTGGTGGAGAACTCGCGCATGAGCTCGGCCGAGATGACGCCCGGCGCGATGCGATGGAAGAACACCAACATATACGACAACGCCAAAATGCCGAACACCATGACACGCACACGGTGGAATCGCTGAAGCAAGGCGTGCGTGGTCATAGTGTCGATTAGCGAGTCGTCGGGATATTCAGTTCCTTAAATAGTAGGAGATAGCGCCGCGCGCGGACGCAGACAAAAGCATATAACGGTTATTTTGCGTCTAGCGAGAATAAAACGTTAAGAAAACGGGGAATATCCCTCTCGTTTCTTCCGCCTGGAGAAACGAGAGGGAATCGTGTGGTACAGAAAAAATTCTGCGGGACTAACCGCTCTTTACGTCGCCCGCGACAGCGGCAGGTTCGCCTTCCGTCTTCGGCGCCACGCGCAAGCGCAGCGAGAGTTCACGCAATTGTTTCTCGTCTACCGGCGCTGGCGCTTCGGTCAACAAACAACTCGCCTTCTGCGTCTTGGGGAAGGCAATCACGTCGCGGATTGAGTCCACGCCGGCCATGATGGCACACACGCGGTCGAGCCCGAAAGCGATGCCGCCGTGCGGCGGCGCGCCGAACTTGAGCGCGTCCAACAAGAAGCCGAACTTAGCGCGTGCTTCGTCGTGATCGATGCCGAGTGTCGCGAATACGCGCTCTTGCACGTCGGTACGATGGATACGGATCGAACCGCCGCCAATTTCGGAGCCGTTCAACACCATGTCGTAAGCGCGCGCGATGGCAGTCGACGGATCTTTGTCGAAACTTTCCATGGCATCGGCCTTAGGTGAAGTGAACGGATGATGCAACGCCACCCAGCGTTTGGATTCAGCGTCGTATTCGAACATCGGAAAATCGACGACCCACAGAATTTTCCACGCTTCGTCTTTTAGACCGAGATCGTCGCCGAGTTTGAGCCGCAACGCGCCGAGCGCGTCGTTGACGACTTTCGCGGTATCGGCGCCGAAGAAAATCAAATCGCCGGTCTTGGCGCCGGTACGCTTCATGATCTCGGCGATCGCGTCGTCCGGCAAGAATTTAAGAATCGGCGATTGCAGACCGTCACGACCCTTAGCGGCGTCGTTGACTTTGATATACGCCAGCCCTTTGGCGCCGTATTGGCCGACGAATACGGTGTACTCGTCGATCTGCGAACGCGTGAGCTTCTCGCCGCCGCTGGGCACGCGCAGCGCCGCCACGCGGCCCTTGGGATTATTCGCCGGCTCGCGGAACACTTTGAATTCGACGTTCTTCACCAAATCAGCGACGTCGACAAGCTCCAACGGCACACGCAAGTCCGGACGGTCGCTACCGAAACGGCGCACCGCTTCGGCGTACGACAAACGCGGCAACGGATTGGGCAGATCGAGATTCATCACTTCTTTGAACAGGCGACGCATCATGTCTTCCATAATCGCCATCACACCGTCCTCGTCCAAGAACGAGGTCTCGATATCGAGCTGGGTGAATTCCGGCTGGCGATCGGCACGCAGATCTTCGTCGCGGAAACAACGCACGACTTGGTAGTAACGCTCGTAGCCCGCGACCATCAGTAGCTGTTTGAACAATTGCGGTGACTGCGGCAGCGCGAAGAAATGACCGGGATGGGTGCGCGACGGCACCAGGTAATCGCGCGCGCCTTCGGGCGTCGAGCGCGTGAGCATCGGTGTTTCGACTTCGAGAAAACCGTTGTCTTCCAAATAACGCCGCAGGATTTTCACCACGCGATGACGCAGACGAATATTGCGTTGCATGAAGTCGCGACGCAGATCGAGATAGCGATACTTCAAACGCACCGCCTCGGAAAGGCCCGGCTCGTCGAGTTGGAACGGCAAGGCGTCGGCGCGATTAAGAATTTCAATCTTGGTCACGGCGACTTCGATGGAGCCGGTGGGAAGCTGCGTGTTGACCGTTCCCGCTGGGCGGCGGCGTACGTTGCCGGTGACGCGCAGAACATATTCAGTGCGCACGCTCTCGGCGACGGCGAAGCTCTCTTTATCGGTCGGATCGAATACGACTTGCGCCACGCCTTGCGCGTCGCGCAGATCGACGAAAATCACACCACCGTGATCGCGCCGGCGTCCGGCCCAACCGCAAAGCGTGACGGTCTGGCCCACCAACGATTCGTCTAGAGCCCCGCAATAATGGCTACGCATGGAATGCAATCCTGTTTATTGTTGAATCAAGAAAGATGCGCGGAAGCGGCGGATACGTCGCTCTTTTCTTTCGGCTGTACCACACCGACCGACAGCAGCATCCGTAGACCTTCATCGACCGACATGTCGAGTTCGATGACTTCCTCGCGCGGCAACATCAAAAGAAATCCCGACGTCGGATTGGGCGTCGTCGGCACGAAAACGTTCACCAACTCGCGGCCCGTACGGCGGCGCATTTCCGCGCTGCCTTCGCCGGTTTGAAAACCCATGGTCCAAGAATCGCGATGCGGATAACGCACGAGCACCACGCGGTTGAACGATTGACCCGAGCCGGAGAACATGGTCTCCGTCACCTGCTTCACCGCGCCGTAAATGCCGCGCACGACGGGAATTCGAGATAAG
>JAHFQD010000315.1 GCA_023266455.1 Candidatus Muproteobacteria bacterium | reverse complement strand
GCCGCCTTGCCGCGCGGCAACGACGTCAACATCTGTGTACGCGCACGCTCGACGGCACGCATTCAAGAAGTACATGGCATCATCATTCACTGCCTGTGCGACCTCATCGATCACCAGCTGCTGGGTCAAGGTTGATCGAACCGCCGTTGCCGCCGTCGTCGTCGAAAATCGTTCACGACCCCGCGCACGAACTCAGTGCGCGTGTGGCGCAGCTCAAGCGTCCGATCGTATTCACCAACGGTTGTTTCGACATCCTCCATCGCGGTCACGTCACTTATCTGGAAGAAGCGCGCGCGTTCGGCGCGAGCTTGGTGATCGGCGTGAACGCGGACGCCTCGGTCCGTCGTCTCGATAAGGGATCCGATCGACCGATCAATCCGCTCGCAGACCGTATGGCAGTGTTGGCCGCGCTCGAATGCGCGTCGTTGATCGTGCCATTCGAAGAAGACACGCCGCTAGAGTTGATAAAAAAAATTCGCCCCGATCATTTGGTGAAGGGCGGCGACTGGACGATCGAGAAAATCGTCGGCAACGACGTGGTACGCGCCTACGGCGGAAAAGTACATTCCATCCCGTTCCGCTTCGAACGCTCGACAACGGATCTGCTACGCCGCATCCGCGGCAAATAGGACTTCGCTTGGCCGAATTGCCGCAGCGGTTTCTCGACAAACTTCGAACCGCGGTTGGCGCGGACAATCTCCTTTCGGACCCCGCCGATCGCTGGCCGTACGGCCAAGACAATTCACGCAAACATGCCCTGCCCGGTGCCGTCGTCTTCGTGACACAACACAAGCACGTCGCCGACGCCGTACACCTATGCAACGAGTTCTCGGTTCCCGTCGTCGGTCGCGGACTCGGCAGCGGTACGACCGGCGGCGCGGTACCCACGAAAGATGGACTGGTGCTCACCTTCGAACGGATGGATCGTCTGATCGACATCAGCCCCGCTGACCGCTCGATGCGCGTGCAGGCCGGCGTTACCAATCAAGCCGTGCAAAACGAAGCTGCAAAACACGGCTTCTTTTGGGCGCCCGATCCCACTAGCGCCGCGTATTGCACCGTCGGCGGCAACATCGCGCTCAACGCCGGCGGTCCGCGAGCGGTGAAATATGGCGCCACGCGCGACAACGTGCTGGCACTCACCGCCGTCACCGGCGCCGGCGAAACCATACACACCGGCACCGCGACGACGAAAAGCTCTGTCGGTTACGATCTCACACGCTTGTTAATCGGCTCAGAAGCGACGCTCGCGCTCATCACCGAAGCAACATTGAAACTCACGCCCTCGCCGGAAACCAAACGCACGCTACAGGCGGCGTATCGCGACATTCGCACCGCGACACAGGCGATCGCCGCGATCATGGCGCAGCCCGTGGTGCCATGCGCGCTCGAATTTATGGACGGCGCGTCGATCGAAATGATTCGAAATTATTCTAAAGCGACTTTGCCGCGCGACGCCGGCGCAATGTTGTTGGTCGAACTCGACGGCCCGGAAGCCGCCATGGAATCGTCCATCGCCGCGATCCGTCGCGCCGCCGGTAACGACGGCCTAGTGGAATTCATCGCTGCGAAAACGCACGAGGAAGCGAACGCGCTTTGGGCCACGCGCAAAGCCTTGTCGCCGGCATTGCGGAACATCGCACCGAACAAACTGAACGAAGACGTCGTCGTGCCGGTGTCGCGCATCCCGGCGTTAATCGAAGGGTTGGAAAAACTTTCGCGCGAATACGACATTCCGATCGTCAACTTCGGCCACGCCGGCAACGGCAATATTCACGTGAACTTGCTGTACGACACGCAAGACCCGGCGCAGGAACAACGCGCCATGCCCTGTCTAACGCGCGTATTCGATTTGGTGATCGCGCTCGACGGTACGCTCTCCGGCGAGCACGGCATCGGTCTCGCTAAACGCGACTTCCTCAATCGCGCTATCGACGCGCCGACGCTCGACTTAATGCGACGCATCAAGCGTGAATTCGATCCGAAGGGAATATTGAATCCGGAAAAATTATTTCCGGTGGCCTAGCGCTTAAAGCGACATTTTCAACAGTGCCGCGTAGAGTTCCGCATCTTCCTGGCTGAAACAACAAGCGACGATACATTCGAACTTGTCTTCGTATTTCCGCATCTCCGCGATCGCCACGCGCGCGGCGCGTTCTTTGGGATAACCGTACACACCGGTGCTGATGGCAGGAAAGGCGATGGTGCGCACGCCTTTCTCAAACGCGAGTCGTAAAGAGTTCTCATAACAGCTGCTCAATAACGCGGGTTCATCCTGCGCACCGCCGCTCCAGACGGGGCCGACGGTGTGCACAATCCATTTCGCGCCGAGATTGAATCCGGGAGTGATTTTGGCTTCCCCGACGGGACAGCCGCCGAGATGGCGGCAATATTCTTTCAGCGCCGGTCCGGCCGCGCGATGAATTGCGCCATCTACGCCACCTCCACCGAGTAGCGTTTCATTTGCCGCGTTGACGATGGCGTCCACGCGCAGCGTCGTTATATCGCCTTGTGCGACTTCGATCATACGAATAAGAAATTCGTTTCCACGTCCGACTGTCGGTCTTGTTGCTGGCGCCGACGAAGGATTTCTTCGCGCGTCGCCGGCGATATTTTTTGACGCGGAGCGGCCGGTGCGTTGACGCCACGGCGGCGCAACCGTTCGCGGGTCTGCTCGCTCATGTGCGGATGCCGTTCGATAAAGTGTTTGATGTCTTCGCGCGTCATTTGACGGATCACTCTCGGCGGCACACCGCGTTGACGCAGATCCTGCGCCCGTCGCATGAGCTTTTGGCGCATCGCCAACGGCACGCGCTTTTGGAACGCGGGTGGAGGCTGGGCAAACTTGGTTAATCCCTGTCCGCGTCCACGTTGGATATATTCGCCGCTGCCAACTTGGATCGCTTGCGCCGATTTAACGTCGACACCCTGCGGTTTGACGTCGACCAAACCATGCTCCAGATGCAGCGCACCTTGATCGTTCTCGGCTTCGATCGTGCCTTCGGTGCCAC
>JAHFQD010000314.1 GCA_023266455.1 Candidatus Muproteobacteria bacterium | reverse complement strand
TATTTGTCTGTATCGGTCGCTGGACGTTGTAAAAAGAAGGGAAGCAAATCTTGGCGTAATACGATCGATCCTTTCGAGCTAGAAAATCTTGGATGCGCTTGCTCACCCGTTGCTCCAACCAGCGTTTGTGTGGAACCACAACGGTATGATGCAGGTCGGAAATGAAGGACTGTCGCATTTTTTAGCGGGTGCCGAACCGATACGGATGCCGGCAAGCAGCCTGAATATTTCATGATATGAGAATTAGAAAAAACCATGAAAAGAAAATCGCCTGTTTTCAGCCGGCAAACGGAGAGGCAGACGCGATATGAGGTACTACAATCAAGTTATCGTTATTGAATTTGATGGCACTAACCCCATCTAATCTAACAACGAAGCTTAGGGCGCTATTTAGTCAATACGTTGATTTTTAAGCGCCTTTTTTATGTCCGCAGTGGTCCGAATGTGTTGGGCTACGGCAGAATTTCTGAGTCGAGTAAGCGAACGGATGATTGTGTCCGATGCACATGCTCCGAAAAAATGGTTTCGTGTAAGGTCGAAACAGTTTCTTTTAAAGGGGGTGTGAGATGCGATTAGGTTCTGCAGGTAAGTCGTCTTCCCCTGATGAGCACAAAGGGGATTGGGAACTCACTTTTAACTCTCCCGATATGTATCGACTGGAGAGACTTAACCCCGATGATCGATCGATCAATCAAAGCGTCATTGTGCGCGATCGTTCGGGTGAGGTGAGCGCGCTGGTTTATTACGAACCGGAGCGTGAGGCCGTTACGATCACCGATGTCAGAAGTCACATCGAGTGGTTTATCTGCAATAACGAAGGCCGTTTGTACGTAAAACAAAACGGCATTCAGGTGGCTCCGGAAACCTATATATCGGCGTATCTCGGGTCTACCAGTTTTGAAGTCGAAGCGAATAATACCGTCGTCACGATTTTTGGTTCGGACGATGGCGGTCCCTTCAAGGCCAAGTTCGACTACGTCAACGTGTTCAATATCGACACGGAACGGCATGTCGGAATGTGGGTGGAGTCGGGATCGAATTAATCGAGAGCCTTTCTCTTGAACGAGAAGGGTGGAATCGGGGATAGTTCGTGTAGTTGGCGAACGATTCCCCGATTCTTGTTTTTGCCGACAAGGCGGGTTGCTGACGGCAGCCTATTTAGTAAATCCACGCTTTATTGTTTATTAACGCTATGCGCTATTTTTTCCTGATCGCCTTTGCGTTTTCCCTCGCGGCTTGTCAGCCGGCATATCTCAACGGCATGCCGAATGAGAATTCGCCTTTTTTTAATATTCCCGTCGATTCCAAACTGGTGTTACGTAGTCGTCTCAGCGTTCAAGCGGGTGACGACGGTGTGTACTTCCAGGATGGTAAAGCGATGCGTTGGAGCGATGTGAATATCTATCGCGCCTACTGCGCGCTGCGTATAGAAAATAAACAAACGCCGCAAACGGTTACGCCTGATACGTTCATCGTCGCAAAGACTTACAACGAGCGTTTTTTTAAACAGGTGCGAGGAGTCGAACCGGTGCAAGTCGCGGCAACGGGCCGAATATGGTTGGGCGGCGTCGATTTAAATGATCGTGGCGACGGTGGCTACGATGTGATGGCAATGGTGATGGAACTGCGTTCTGCGCGGCAGCCGCAAGTGAGCCGTTTGATTTGCGCCGAATGGCGTGTACCGCAGGGGTCGACGTACATCACTGTCGCGAAGACGCGGCAAGTGCTTGGAGATTATTTCTCGCTCGAACTTGCCGCGCCCGGCGCGCGCTAAGCGTTACGGCCCGCTGACGTTGCTGGCGTATTCCGTTTCGTCGCTGAGGTACGTCGGCTTCGCATCCCACGGATTGAGCCAAGTGTTTGTATAGTAATCGTCCGTCGCATCGATGTAACCGGCGTAACGCGCGAAGGCGGTATCGACGATTGTTTGCCAATTTGCCGCGCGCGCGTCGTACACCAAATGCCAGAAACGCCACGAACCGTATTGCGTACCGATGACGTATTGCCCGTTGGAGATCACGTTACCGCCGACCCAACCGTAGGCCCAGCCGACCGTCGCCGCATCCGTGAGATAAGAAAGCGCGGAACCTTCGAAAGTCACAAAGGTATCGGCGGTCTCGTGACCGGTTTGGAGATAGCAATCGGAAACTGCGGTGCCGACGTTATTGACCACGAGATCTGCAACATTGGGAATTTTCGTCCAAACGTATTCGCGTAACGCGCGGTATTTATCCCGCCACGCCATCGAGCCAGCCGTGGGGCCGCAATCACGCGGGACTTCGTCGAAGAAAATCCCGTCGTAGTGAACGCTACCGTTTCGCGCCGTGAGGTAGCGGTCGATGCTGGTCTTGATATCGGCGTCCGCCCGCGCGCCGAGGCTGGTGTAGACATAACCGATCACTTTCACATGCTCACCGTTTGACGCGATTCGCGCGCGCAACGCGTCGGCGTCAGTATCGAGAATCGATACGTCGCCATCGCCGTTGCCGATATTGACCACGATCACCGCCGGTGGGACCGGCGTTACCGCAGGATTTTTCAGATCGTTCAGAAACGGATCGCCGGGGAATACATACACCGGTAGCGCGACGTCGATGCCGCGATCGCCATCGGCTCGCGCCGGCGTTGAAACAGCGATGTAACCCAGGCCGATGACAGCGGCGAGCGAAAGAATTCTTTTATACATGGGGGTTCCTGCGATCAATGAAGAAGTAAACGCACCCTACCGGCGTCGTCTTTTTAAGACATCTATGCGGAGGTATGCGCTGGCTGGGAGTACGACGAACGCGGGGTTTCGCTGAACGATCGGTTAGCGATGCCGTCTTCAAAGCGGCGCTTTATAATAAGGGTCCAATGCGCTCGTGCTATCCCAACTACCTTTCACCCCTGCAAGCGCTGTGCGCGCGTTACAGTCTTACGTTGACGTCTTTGATGGACGGACAGGACATTCCCGGGAGTTTCTGGGGCGCGCCCGAAGCCGGCTTGATCGGCGCGACGATCTACGTGCGCAGCGACACGCCG
>JAHFQD010000042.1 GCA_023266455.1 Candidatus Muproteobacteria bacterium | reverse complement strand
CGGTGCCCGCGAGTAAACTGCCTACCATGATGCAATGCGCGCCAGCCGCGATCGCTTTAGCGATGTCACCGGAGTAACGCACGCCGCCGTCGGCGATGATGCCGACGTCGCTGCCTTTCAGTCCTTCCGCGATATTAGAGATCGCCGAAATCTGCGGCACGCCGACCCCCGCGACCATGCGCGTGGTGCAAATCGAACCGGGACCGATGCCGACCTTCACCGCATCCACGCCCGCTTCACGCAACGCGCTGGCGGCGTCGCCGGTGGCGATGTTGCCAGCGATGATCGCCATATCGGGATAACGTTTCCTAATCCAACGCACGCGTTCGATCACGCCTTGCGAGTGGCCATGCGCGGTGTCGACCACGATGGCGTCCACCTCGGCGGCAATTAATTGTTCGATGCGCTCATCGGTGCCTTGACCAACGCCGACAGCCGCGGCCACGCGTAATCGGCCCTTGGTATCTTTGGCCGAGTACGGATATTCCGTCGACTTCTGAATGTCTTTAACCGTGATCAAGCCCTTGAGGCCGAAATGATCGTCGACCACCAATATTTTTTCGATGCGGTGACGATGCAACATCTCCAAAATTTCATCGCGCGACGCGCCCTCTTTCACCGTCACCAACCGCTCTTTCGGCGTCATGATGCGGGCGACGGGTTCGTCGTAGCGTTTTTCAAAGCGCAGATCGCGACTGGCAACGATACCGACGAGCTTGTCTTTATCCGTCACCGGCACGCCGGAAATCCGATGCTTACGCGTCAGATCGAGTACCTGGCGAATCGTGGTGTCGGAGGTAACGGTAATGGGGTTACTGATGATGCCGCTTTCGTATTTCTTCACGCGGCGGACTTCGTCGGCCTGGCGTTGCGGTGTGAGATTCTTATGAATCACGCCCATACCGCCTTCCTGCGCCATACAAATCGCAGCGCGCGCTTCCGTCACCGTGTCCATCGCCGCCGACATCAGCGGAATATGCAGTTGGAGCTTCGAACTAAGGTGGGTCTTCAAGCTCACGTCCCGAGGCAGGACGGTCGAATACCCAGGAATTAGAAGGACATCGTCAAACGTGAGAGCTTCCTGAACAATTCGCATGCCGTATTATAAATTCATGCTCGCATTACGTAAACGGGTTATCGCGAAATTTGACGTCCGAGACCGCCGGGATTACTGTCGCGGTTGCTTACCAAGACACCGCCTCATGCTGAAAGCACTCATCGTTACTATTCTGGCCGCCGTCCTTGGCGCCTGCGCTTCGGGGCCAACCTCGCCCGCGGACGAATTCGATCGTTACGCGGCGCAAGTCGAGGTGAAATTTCGACAGGTAGAAAAAGAAGGTTATCTCTGGCGCGACTCAGAGCGTCTCTTAGACCAGGCGCGCCAAGCGAGAAAAACCGGACGACACGATGAAGCGATGACCCTCGCCCGCAAAGCCATGCGCCAAGCCGAGCTGGCGGAGCAACAAGCGAAAGACAACGCCAGCGCCGCGCCGGTCTATCCGACCAATCCCTAGCCGTCTCGACGCGCCACACGCCGTTCATGGAAAACATCGACCTCTTCAGCGAGACACAAACGCCGCCCGCACGCGACGTTTACACCGTCTCGCGGCTCAACCGGGAATCCAAGACGCTCTTGGAAGGCCGTTTTCCGTTGCTTTGGATCGAGGGTGAAATTTCCAATCTCTCGCGGCCGAGTTCCGGACACGTTTATTTCTCGCTCAAAGATGCGCAAGCCCAGATCCGCTGCGCGTTGTTTCGCGGACAAATTCGCGGGTCGCGCGTCGCGCTCAAAGACGGCATGCAAGTGTTGGTACGGGCGCGTGTTTCGCTTTATGAACAACGAGGTGATTTCCAACTCATCGCCGAGTACGTCGAAGAAGCCGGCGAAGGCGCGCTGCGGCGGGCGTTCGATATCCTCAAAGACCGATTAGCCAAAGAAGGTCTCTTCGAACCCGCACGAAAAAAACCACTACCGCGTTTACCGCAACGCATCGGCTTGATCACCTCGCCCTCGGGCGCGGTGGTGCACGATGTGTTAACGACATTGAAACGTCGCTTCCCTGCCATCGCGGTGTTGCTGTACCCGGTGCCGGTGCAAGGCGAAGGCGCGGCGGAAAAAATCGCGCGCGCCATCGCTCTCGCCGGTATGCGTAAAGATTGCGACGTATTAATCCTGGCACGCGGCGGCGGATCGTTGGAAGACCTCTGGGCTTTCAACGAGGAAATCGTGGCGCGTGCAATCCATGCCTGCCCGATCCCAATCGTAAGCGGCATCGGGCATGAAGTGGATTTCACCATCGCCGATTTCGTCGCCGACGCACGCGCGCCGACGCCAACCGCGGCGGCGGAAATGCTCTCACCGAATTGCGAAGACTGGATGGAACAATATCGTCGCATCGAACAACAATTGGTTCGACTGATGCGCGACCGCTTACGCCGCAACATGCAACACGTCGATTGGCTAAGCGCGCGCGTGGTTCATCCTCGAGCGCGAATTGAAACCATGCGCGCGCGTTTGCACGCGTTAGGTTTGCGCTTGCGTCTCTCGCAGGAAGTCACCTTGCGGCAATTACATCATCGTCTGTATTTACTCGGTGCACGCTTGAGCGAGCACTCTCCTCGTCCCCGACTACGCGCGTTGGAGATGAAACGGGAACATCTAGGTGTGCGTTTGATCGCGCAAATGCGCCGACACATCGAACGCGCGCAAGCGCGCTTGCAACTGGCAGCGCAAGAATTGAATACGCTCTCGCCGCTCGCGACGCTCGCGCGCGGTTACGCCATCGTCGAACATTTAGATAAAGGCGATATCGTGCACGATGCAGCGGCGTTGAAAACCGGCGATCGCATCCGCGCACGTTTAGCGCGCGGCGACGTCGAGTGCCGCGTGGAAAAAACCAATGAATCGTAGTCTCGCCTTAGCGCTAACGCTCGCCTCGATCAGCGTCTGGGCACAAGCCGCATCGCCGCTGCCGCGCGAAGAGCGTGTGCCCGGTGGCGTGGCGATTATCGAACTCGGATCTTCGGCGCAAGCGCCGCAAGCATCTTTCGACGGTCAACGCGTCACCGTCGTTCCCTGCGCCAAAAATTGGTGCGCCGTCGTCGGTTTGAATCTCGTCGTTGAACCGGGGAAGCACGCCGTCACGGTCAACCGCGACGGAAAATCGTCGGACATCGCTTTCACCGTGAAATCCAAACGCTATGAAGTCCAGCGCCTAACGGTGAAAGAGAAACGCTTCGTCGAACCGAGTGCGGAAGAGCTGCAACGCATTCAAAAAGACCAAGAGGTGTTGACGCGCGCGTTCACGACTTGGACCGATGCGACGCCAACCCTGCAATTTAATTTACCGGCACGCGGACCGTTGAGCTCGCACTTCGGTTTGAAACGGTATTTCAACGGCCAACCGCGCGCGCCGCACAGCGGCTTGGATATCGCCGCGCCGGAAGGCACGTCGATACACGCGCCGGCGCCGGGCACGGTGATCGAAACCGGAGAATATTTTTTCAACGGCAACACCGTGTTCATCGATCACGGCGCGGGTGTCGTCACGATGTACAACCATTTGAAAACGATCGCGGTGAAACCGGGAATGCAGTTGAATACCGGTGACCTTCTCGGCCAAGTCGGCCGCACCGGACGCGTGACCGGCCCGCACTTGCACTGGAGCGTGAGCCTCAACAACAGTCGTGTCGATCCAATGTTGTTTTTAACGCCAGAAGCGCGGGAAACGCTGTCGAAAAATCGCTGAGGTTTTGACTGCGGAACTAACGGGCGCGCCAGACGTGAACGCTGCGGTCGCGGCTGCCCGAGGCGAGATATCTTCCATCGGGCGAAAAAGCGACGGTCTGTACGAAATCTTTATGCCCCGAAAGCGTCTGCATGTATTGCAGGCGACTGCTCTCGAGAATCTCCACAGTCTTGTCGGCCAAACCCACGGCCAACCATTGCCCATCGGGCGAAAACGCCAACGCCAATACCGAGAATCCGAGTTGCATCGTGCGCAAGTGCGCCATCGTGCGCGCATCCCATAAGCGCAGCGTCTGATCTGCATCGCCAGACGCGAGCCAGCGACCGTCGGGCGAGAACGCGAGCGATAAGATCGGATCTTTACTGCTCGTCAGCGTCGATAATTCTTCGCCGGTGCGGCGATTCCAAATACGAATTGTTTTATCCGTGCCAGTCGACGCAATCGTTTTTCCATCAGGCGAGAATGCCAAGGCGAACACATCGCCCTTATGACCTTCGAGCGTTGTCACGCGTTTGCCGGCGGCGACGTCCCAAATCAAGATCGCACGGTCACGTCCAGCGGCAGCGATGAAACGGCCGTCTGGTGAGAACGCCGCGGTGAATAACGAACCGCCCAGTCCGCGCAATCCGCCGCGCTGTTCGCCCGTGCGACCGTCCCATAGTCGCACCCAACCATCGTCGCCAACCGACGCAAGCCATTTGCCATCGGGAGAAAAAGCGACGACGTTGACCGCACCTTCGTGACCACGCAGCGTAGCGATTGTCGCGCCGCTGGCGATATCCCAAATCTTCACCGTCTTATCGGTACTCGCGGTCACCAACCGTTTCCCATCTAAAGAGAAAGCGACGGACTGAATCCAATCGGTATGCCCCACCAAGGTTCGCTCCAACGTGCCTGGCGGCGGCGTCGGATTCATTACCTGCGTCTGCTTCGGCATCGGTATTGGCGCGGTCGTCGGTGTGCGCGGCGTCTCCGCCGTCGGTGCTGGTTTAGGTGTTTCAACCGGCGTCCGCGCCGATGGCGGCGGCAAGATGACGTTCATGATGTCGCGCCAATAAACCGCCGTCAGCGCGGCGACACCGGCGATAGCCATCGTAATTAATATATTGCGCGCCGTGCGTACGATCGCTTTGAGACGTTGACGTCTTTTCTGCTGCCGTTGCGCGTGCGCCCACGCCATCTGCGACGCGGTTCGCGAAATCGGCGGTCCGCCGGTCGCGGTAACTTGTGCCTGACGTGTCGTTATCGACGAATCCGACTGTCGGCGTTTACCCATCAAGGCGTCTTGCAACACGCGCGCAGTTTGCGGCCGGTCTTTAGGATAGATTTGCAGCGCCCAATCGATGCAACTGAGTAGGTTCGGTTGATATTGACCCTGGCCGTTAGTGGAAGCGGGAATCAATGGATCGGGCTGATAATTCAGGATAGCTTGATACCGTACCAAGGAATCATCCGGCTTCTTGCCGGTGATGCAGCGATACATCGATGCGCCGATGGCATACACATCGGTCCACGCGCCGGTCTTACCTTTATCCGGATATTGTTCGATCGGGGCATACCCATGCGTCAACACCATGCGTTCGCCCGGACGCTGTGTATCCGTCAGCGTCTGACGCGCGCTACCGAAATCGATCAATATCGGACTGCCGTCTTTGCGTAGATAAATATTTTCCGGCTTGATGTCGAGATGGAGCATGCCGGTCTCGTGCACGGCCTGCAGGCCGTTCAACACCGGGATGAATACGCGCAAGATAGTCGGTTCGTCTAAGCGGCCATGGCGTTTAACGTGCGCCGATAAACTGGTGCCGTCTTCATATTCCATCACCATGTAGGCTGTGCTGTTGGCTTCCAGAAAGCGCAGCACGCGTACGATGTGCGGATGTTTCAATTTCGCCAAGCTCTGCGCTTCGCGAACGAAATCCTTAAGACCCGCGTGATAATCGCGCATCGACTGGCGATCGGGGTCGGGTAATACATTAATGCCGGTTTCATCGCGTTGCGCGATCTTGTTCGGCAGGAATTCTTTGAGAGCGACCGGCGTATCGAGTCGTGTATCGCGAGCACGGTAGGTAATACCGAATCCACCAACGCCAAGTACCGTTTCGACGACATAGTCGGCAATTTGATGGCCAATCGGCAACGCGTTTTTATGGTATGTCGTCATGCCTGCTTCAGAGTCTACGTCGCCGTTATCTACGCCGTTTCCCGATGGAGGAAGTTATTTCAGTCAGACGTCATCATTTAGCATAGTTACTAATCTTTTATTATAGTTATCAAAAGATTACCGCCGCTTTGTTACCTTACGACGAAGGTGTTTTTTCCCACGATTTGCCGGTTTTGATGCCTTATTTGCGTAGGGATTGCTCTCCTGGCGGCATTCGACCAATACCGGTGCGCCTTCGATGCGAAACGCGCGGCGTACGGCGTTGCCCAAGTAACGGCGATACGACGACGATAATGCTTGCACCTGGTTACCGTGCACGATGACACGCAGTGGATTCTTGCCGCCTTGGTGCGTGTACTTAATACGAATGCGGCGGCCATGACGCACCGGCGGCGGCGTCGCCTGCACCGCCTCCTCTACTGCGCGATTGAGTTTAGAGGTCGGAAGCTCGCGCCACGCCGAAGCGTGCGCGCGATCGATAGAACCAAATAATTTGCCGACACCGGTGCCGTGAAGGGCAGAAATATAGTGAACCGACGCGAAATCGAGAAAAGCGAGCTTGCGCTCAGAAAGTTGTTGGATCCAGGTGCGCTGCCCGCTGTCGAGCAGATCCCACTTGTTAACCGCGATGATCATCGCGCGCCCTTGCTCAATAGCGTAACCGGCGAGACCGGAATCCTGTTCGGTAACCCCTTCGGTGGCATCGACTATCAAGATGACGACATCGGCGTCCATCACCGCTTGCAGCGTCTTGATGACGGAAAATTTTTCCGTCGCTTCGTGTACTTTGCCGCGTCGCCGAACACCGGCGGTATCGATAAGCACATACGGCTTACCTTCGCGTTCCAACGGAACGTAAATCGCATCGCGCGTTGTACCGGGTTGATCGCATACGACCACGCGCTCTTCACCGAGAAAAGCGTTAACCAAACTAGACTTGCCGACGTTGGGACGACCAATCACCGCGATGCGCGGCGCTGAGCGCTGTGTCTCTTCGATTTCGACACGCGGCAGATCGACCAGCACGTGCTCCATGAGATATTCGACGCCTTGATCGTGCGCCGAAGAAATCGGAATCGGGGTTTTAAAACCAAGCGAATGAAATTCGGCGACCGCAACGTCGCTGTCCATTTCTTCGGTTTTATTCACCGCCACCCAAATAGGCTTGCCTAAACGCCGCAGTTCGCGCGCGATGGCGTCGTCCGCCGGTTGCGGTCCGCTGCGACCATCGACCAATAAAATAATGGCATCCGCTTCGGCTAAGGCCTGACGCGTCTGCACCGACACCGAACCAGTGAGCTCGGCGCGATCGCTACTGTTTTGCAAGGATTCGACGACACCGCCGGTATCGACGATGAAGTACGGACGATCGCCAACGCGTCCATCGCCATACTGGCGATCGCGCGTCAGACCAGGCATGTTCGCCACGAGCGCGTCACGACTGCGCGTCAGACGATTGAAAAGCGTCGACTTGCCGACGTTCGGCCGTCCGATTAATACCACGACGGGCTTCACAGTGTGCTCCGCTTCAAGAGAAATAAATCGTTATCGAGATCGAACTAGCTGCAACGCCACGAGCCGGCCGCTTTGACCGGCAAAGTAAAGCGTATCGCCGTCGAGAATGCCGCGCGACCGAACCGGCAGACTATCCAGTCGATAACGCGCTACAAAGTGACCGTCGTCCTGCGCTAACCAATGCAGGTACCCCTCGAAATCGCCGACGACGACGGCGTTGTTTTGCACTATCGGCGTTCCCACGCCACGTCCGTACATTTTTTCCTGACGCCACAAATTCGCGCCGGTACGTTGATCGAACGCCGAGATGTACCCTTTTTCGTCGGTAACGAAAACTGCGTCGCGACTGGCGTCTAATCCGGCGTACGACGAGATATCACGCGACCAAATAAGACGGCCGCTACGCGTATCGACCGCAATGACTTTTCCTTGATAGGCCACCGCGAACAACGTGTCGCCCCACAAAAGCACCGGCGAGTCTACGTCCACAAGCCGCTCTACTTCATTGCGGCCGCGCGGTTGAGCCACGGTGTATTCCCACAACAGTTTTCCATCTTTCGATTGCAGCGCGACGACTTTACCATTGGCGAATCCGGTCAGTACAAAATCCGCCGCCAGAATAGGCGCTGCGGTACCACGCAACGACAACGCCGGTTCGCTGCGTTCAAAAAGCCATAAACGTTTTCCATCCTTGGCGTCGAGACCGGTTACTTTGCCGTCGATGGTCTGTACAACGACAACACCGTTGCGAACCGCGGCCGGCGCTTGGGCTTCCGTCGATACTTTCGCCGTCCAACGCGGTTCACCGCGTGCGGCATCGAGCGCGATAATGTCGCCACCGCGCGTACCGACGACCACCAAACCATCGCCGACCGCCGTGGCGCTGGTTATCCAGGTATCCAGATCTTTTTCCCACAGCGAGTTTCCGGAATCGGCCGCGACGGCGGACACGCGCCCTTTAGCGCTGGCAAGATAAAGAACGCCGTTATCCAGACTCGGCGTCAGACGAGAATCGTATTTACCGGCGAGCGAACCGACGCTTGTAGACCAACGTTCCTTCACCTCCCATTCGGGAGAAAAGTTCGCGAGTTCTGCCGGTGGCTCTGGCTGAATGCGGCTGGCGGAGGAACAACCCGCGGCCAGCAACGTCATCGCGATAAGGACCGCGTCACGCAAGCGCATTATTTTTTCTCCGCTCCCAAGTCGTCGTGTTTCATCTTAAGCACCATCGCATACGACGAACCCGGCGGCGATTTCTTTAGCGCTTCCTCATAAGCGACGCGCGCTTCGTCTTTCTTGCCCTGCGCGACCGCCACGTCGCCCTTCAATTCTTGATATTCTGTCTCGAATCCAGCGACGTCTTTAACGTCGAGCAACGCCGCCAGTCCTTGCGTTTCGTTGCTTTCCAATATCAGTCGCCCTAATCGCAGCCGCGCGGTGTGTTGCACCGCGGCATCGTCCGCATGGGCCAGCGCCCATTCCAATTGTTTACGCGCCAACGCCTTATCGCCGGATAGATACGCTTGCTTACTCAATAACAACGCCGCCAAAGGCGCATATGGCGTCGAGGCATATTCGTTGATGATTTTTTCGCCCGAGGCGCGCGCTTCGGGCTTGTTAGCGCGAAGTTGTTCGAGCAATTGTTCATAAATCGCCGACGCGGTCACGCGCTTGATCTCGCGTTGCTGCGTCCAATAGCGAAAACCGACGAGCATCACAACGCCTAACACTACGCCGACGATCAACGAGTTACCGTAGATTTTCCACCAAGACTTCAGCTGATCGAGTTCTTCTTGAGCCGTATAAGCAGTCACGTCGCATTCTCCACGTTTATTCGCCGAGCTTGCGCTTAGCGTATTCGACAATCTCCGATTGCGGAATTTCCGCCTGCGCCGATTCTTGGCGCAGATTCTTTACCGTCACCACCGCGCGGGCTTGTTCATTCTCACCCAGCAGCAATGCCAAATCCGCGCCGCTACGATCGGCGCGTTTCAACTGACTCTTAAGGCCACCGCCGACGCCGTCGCACTCCACGCGCAGTCCGGCGTCGCGCAAACGTTCAGCCAACTGCAATGCCGGCGTCGCGGCGATTTCGCCAAGAACGGCAATATACAGCTGCGGCGAAAACGACGGTACCGAATCGCCTTGCTGCGTCAGGAGTTCGACCAAACGTTCGAGACCGATGGCGAAACCCGCCGCCGGCGTCGGCTGGCCGCCGAGTGTCTGCACTAAACCATCATAACGACCACCGGCGCTCACCGCCGATTGCGCACCAAGTTTGTCGGTTACCCATTCAAACA
Source organism: Candidatus Muproteobacteria bacterium (assembly GCA_023266455.1). Lineage (GTDB taxonomy): Bacteria > Pseudomonadota > Gammaproteobacteria > Acidiferrobacterales > Sulfurifustaceae > JAHFQD01. Next base: position 114 of record JAHFQD010000042.1, on the reverse strand, counting down.
CCGTGCGCGAGTAATAATCCAGACCACGCACCAAGCGTGGATTGATTTCGTACTTCACGCCGGCCGCACGCAACATCGCGCACAGATCGTCGAAATGACGGCGCGATTCCGCAT
>JAHFQD010000313.1 GCA_023266455.1 Candidatus Muproteobacteria bacterium | reverse complement strand
TGCCGCTTGATGCACAATATCTTCTCCCTGCGCCTTGGTGCGCAAGTAATGCGACGGCGCATCGGTGGACGCGTTCAACACGCTCATGTGCAACAAACGTTTCACACCGGCGCGGCGGCAAGCGTCGACAATTTTTTTTGGCACCTCCACGTGCGCCCGTGCGAAACCGGCGCCGGAACGTCCGCGTTCGTTCAAAATACCGACGAGATTCACCACAGCGTCCTTGCCTTCGAATAACTGGCGCAGAAACGCCGGGTTGTGCACATCGCCTTCGACCACTTGCACTTTGGGCAATACCAACAAGTCGCGATGACGCGCGAAGTGACGTGTGGGAATCGTGATGTGAAGATCGGCGTCAGTGAAAGTCGCCGCCAAACGGCGACCGACAAAACCGGTGCCTCCGAGAACGCAGATTTTTTTGGTGATCATCGAGCCCGTAACGCGTAACGAGAGTGAACGAGGACGGGTAATTTACCCCGTCGCTCGCCGGGCGTCACTCGTTAGGGCTTCTTGACCTCGGGCATGCGGTCTTTGAGGAGAATCGGCTTAACACCGAGCCGATGGTCGTACACGGCGGTGAACGCCATGACATTTTTGACGTAATCGCGCGTTTCGTTGAACGGGATACCTTCGACCCAAACGTCGGCCTCCATCGGCTTCGCTGGCAGCCAACTCGCCACGCGATTCGGTCCGGCGTTGTACGACGCCGTCGCCAACGCTTGGTGATTTTGATTACGGCCCAGCACTTCCTTCAGGTAGCCCACGCCGAGCTTGATATTGTTCTCGGCATCTAAAAATCCCTGCATGCCGCGGATCGGTACGTTGAGTTGGCGGCTGGTAAGCCGGCCCGTCGCCGGCATCAATTGCATCAGGCCGAGCGCACCAACCGGCGAGCGCGCGTCCACCATGAACGCCGATTCCTGACGCACCACGCCGTAGACCCAACCCGGATCGATACCGAAACGCGTCGCGTTGGCTTCGATCGGTTCGCGGAACAGCAGCGGAAAACGAATTTCTAAATCGTCCAGGTGATCGCTCTTGCTCACTGTCAGAATCGCGCGATCGTACCAACCCCATTCACGCGCGATCACGGCCGCGACCGCGAGCTCCCGGTTGTTCATCTGCCGCATATTCCAATGCCATTGGCGACGCGCTTCGAGCGTCGAGCCCATGGCGTAAAACTCTTGCGCCGCCTGAATCCCCGGGCGCGCTAGCATGGCACTGACTTCTTCGGGACTGGCCACGATCGGTTGATGTTGCATGGCGTAGCCACCGCCGATGCGATCCGCCGACAAGAATCCGTAGTAACCGCGTTCGAGCGCGAGCGCTTGAAACAATTCGCGGGCTTTGTCTTTTTGACCGGTGGCGTCGAGCGAACGCGCCAACCAATAACGCCATTCTTGTTTCTGCTGTCGGTCTTCCGGCAAACCGACGATGGAACGTCGCGCCGCTTCCCAATCGCCGGCGAGGATCGCCGCGCGCACGCGCGCGAGGAACAACATTTCGTCATCGCCTTGCGCGGACACGCGCGATAGCAACGTCACCGCCACCGGCGAACGTTCTTGCAGCGCTAATATCCCCAGATGGCGAAACACGTAGTTGTCGTCTTCGCCGAAGAATTTATGCTGCGCTTCCAATGTTTCCCAGCGACTCAACGCCGCTTCGACATCGCGCAACCCGAGCCGCACGATGCCGTGACGCACGATCATGCGCGCCACCGGCGTTTCGACGGGATAGTGAATGCGATCGAGTTCGTTAGCCGGATCGCGATGCATGGCGATCCAGCGGTTCAGCCACACGCGATCATGCAATTCCAAATAACGCCCGAGGTCCGACGCCAAGGTCACCTGACGCGCTTCGAATGCGCGCCGTATGCGATCCCACACGTGGTCGGCTGTCATGTGCCCGGCTTTTTTCCAGGCGGTGAACACGTTGTCGCAAACCGGCGGTAAACGGCGGCCGGTTTGCCATAAGGTTTCCGCTTCTTGCATCAATGAAGCTTGGTGCTCGCTCGAACGCAGCAAATGATTCAAACGAATGCATTGCAACTCGACGTCGTCGTCGACGTCTTTATATTCGCGCGTGAACACTTCCCAATTGCCGCGCGCGGCCAACGATCGCAACCAGCGTTTGCGGATCTGGTCCGAACCTGGCACGTAGCCATAGGCTTCGAGGAACGCGTGTAATTCCACGGCCGGCGTCTGCTCGACGCGGTCTTTCAGATATTCGTAATCGAGGTAGCCGGCCAAGACATAATCGTTAAAGCCTTGGCGTAATTTCTTGAAGCGCGTGAGATTGCCGACGTGCAACGCCGACTGCGCGGCTTGAAAATCGCGCCGCGCGTTGTCTTGGTCCGCTGGAGCGGCGTGTGCAAAGCCGCTGAGAACCACCCCGCCGAAACCAACGAAGACTAAAAATTTTATGAAGTTATGTAACCGCATACCTTATATATAAATTATAGCCGCGACCGACTCGATTTCGCCTTACACTTCATCGACGCAGGCGCTGCTATGATAACCGCTCGATCGGAAGAGGACTCTTGAAATGATGCTGGAATCCGTCAACCCCGCTAACGGACAGCGGATCAAGTTGTTCGAACTCTGGAGCGACACGCAGCTCAACCTAGCGGTCGACGAAGCCGCGCACGCGGCCGGTGCGTGGCAAGCGACGTCTTTCGCTGATAGTGCAAAGCTGTTGCGCGACCTGGCCGCGAAATTGCGGGCGGACAGCGAAAAACATGCGCGCTTGATCACGCTGGAAATGGGCAAGCTTATTAAGGAAGCGCGCGCAGAAATCGAGAAATGCGCCTGGGGCTGTGAGTATTTTGCTGATCATGCGGAACAATTCCTTAGTGATGAACCCGTTGCGACCGAAGCACACGCGAGTTACGTCGCGTATCAACCCCTCGGTACCGTGCTCGCGATCATGCCGTGGAATTTTCCGTTCTGGCAGGTGTTCCGGTGCGCGGCGCCGACGATGATGGCGGGTGATGCGATCGTGCTCAAGCACGCTTCCAACGTGCCGGGCTGCG
>JAHFQD010000312.1 GCA_023266455.1 Candidatus Muproteobacteria bacterium | reverse complement strand
AATAAATACAGTTTGTGAATTTTTCGTCCGTCCTGACGAATGCGCCCGGTGCCGAACAACGGATCGTCGGTCGACATTTCTTTCATTTTGGCGACAACCTTGCCCGCGTCGTCCGATTGCACTTTCTCCGCCGCCTTCAAGTAGTGAAGTACGCCGGCATAAACGCCGGCCTGCAGCGACGTCGGCATGCTTTTGTGTTGATCGAAGAATCGCTTGGACCACGCGCGCGTCTTTTCGTTGAGATCCCAATAAAAAGATTCCGTGAGCAACAACCCCTGCGCTTTCTCAAGTCCGATTTTATGCACGTCGGTAAGCAACACGATCGGCGCGGCGAATTGTTGTCCGTTCTTACCGATACCCAGTTGCACGCCTTGCTCGATCGCAGCGCTGGTATCTTGTCCAGCGGTATTCAAGCCGATGATCTTCGCCTTGGATTCGATCGCTTTCTTTAAGAAAGGCGTGAAATCGCGCGAGGTCAGTGGGAATGGATAGATGATGCGATCTACGATTTGTCCCCCCGCTTCTCTTACGGCGTTTTCCGTATCTTTCATTAACGTGTGGCCGTAGTTGTAATCCGGCGTAACAAACGCCCACGTCTTACCACCGGTAAGGGTAACGATCGATCCGGTACTATGAGATTGCGACCAGGTATCGATCGCCCATTGCACGGTGTAAGGCGAACACGCCTTGCCGGTTAAATCCGACGTCGCAACACCTGATGTCACTAACGCCTTCTTTCTTTCACGCGCGATCTCGTTGACGGCAAGACCGACTGCCGAACCGGCGATGTCGACGATCGCGTCAACTTTGTCTTTGTCGAACCATTGGCGTGCGATTTCCGAACCGATATCGACGTTATTCTGATGATCCGCAACGATGACTTCGACCTTCATCCCTTTGCGCTCGGCGTTGAAATCCTTTATCGCCATGTTCGCGGCAACCACCGTGCCGGGTCCCGTCATGAGTGAGTACGGACCTTTCAAGTCGGTGAGAATGCCAAGTTTGATGACGCCATCGGAAAATTCCGCGCCATACGATGGAGTAAGTACTAACATCGACAGCAGCCAACCGAGGGGAAATTTTTTCATGAGTTGTCTCGAATTCGACTTAACGGGTTGAAATAGACGGCATCGACAATTAATTACAGATACCGTCAATGTTAGTCGAGAAAAATCGCTTCGATTGGATAAGACGCTACTCGAAATTACCTTGGCAAATAAACCGAATCACGGCATCGGCGACGCGCCTAGACAGCAAAATGCCGGTATGTGTGACCGGCAACAACAACGGCGCCGGTAACCCGGACAGCGTCGTTTCATGCGTGAATACCGTACCGTCGTTCGGCGCGTCCATCTTGGTAAAAAAACAACCGAACCCGAAACTACGTGTACCGCCGATCATGCCAATGTCGCGCGCGGGCAGCGGCCATTCACGCGGCGAGTTGTCCGCGAGATCGCGCATGCATTTACCCAGGATCGCAGCGCCGAGACGATAACGCGCGAGGCGACACGCGATGAGGCTGCCTTGATGCGGCGTCGCCAACGTGACGATACGGCCGGGGCGTTGCTGCGGAAAATAATGGAACAGCGCACGCGCCACGATGCCGCCGAGACTATGGGCCACGAAATGCACGACGGTGTGCGGCAGCGGCGCGATCGCTTGCTGCAACGACATCGCGTTCTCACGCAAATCGGCGCGCACAGTTTTATAGGAAACCGAACGCGTATCGAAGCCCGCACGACGCAATCGATGCGCCAGCAGCGCCATGCACCATCCTCCGAGCCAGAGTCCATGGATCAAGATCACCAGTTCGCGCCGATCGAGCGCGACACGCAACGCTTGCCGATTTGTCCACGAGGATATTTTTTTTAGCGCGTCGTCGAAAGAAAACCAACCGTGTGCGACATGTTCGTCACCCATCACCGGCGCCGCCGCTTGTGGCAACTCGATGGCAAACGCATGTTCGACGTTCTCGATAACGCCGGGCGCGTAACGATGTCGCCACTCGGGAAAAATGGAAAAGCGTTGGGTTAATTTAAGATCGCGCAACTCACGCGGATCAACACGGATGCCGGTTTCTTCGAAAAGCTCGCGCGCCGCGGTTTGCCGTGGATCGCGTTCGTCGTGGTTCATTGCGCCGGTGACCGATTGCCAAAAATCGGGACGATCGGCGCGTCGCAACAACAACGTGTCGCCGTCCTTAGTGTAGACAACGACTAAAACTGACTCCGGCCGTTTGTATGACGAGGTGTCTGTCATTCATCCAAAACCGTGCTAGAAATAGTGACGAGTCTCGAAGTATAAGCCTTTGCTGATACGCCTGAAAAAAGGAGAGAACCCATGAAAAGCGACACTCTCTGCGTCGGCGATTATCTCATCCAGCGACTACAAGCCCACGGTGTTAATCACGTCTTCGGCGTCCCGGGCGATTACGTGCTCGGATTCAATCGCGATCTCGAAAAAAGCTCGCTCGCCTTCATCAACACCTGCGACGAACAAGGCGCGGGTTTCGCCGCCGACGCCTACGCGCGCGTGCGCGGCATGGGCGCGGTGTGCGTCACCTACGGCGTCGGCGGATTAAAACTGGCGAACACCACAGCGCAAGCGTACGCGGAATTTTCGCCAGTCGTCGTCATCAGCGGTGCGCCGGGAATCAAGGAGCAACATCAAAACGCGTTGCTGCATCATCGCATTCGCGATTTTCACACGCAGTTCGAAGTCTTCGATCGCTTGACGGTGGCGGCGGTCGTGATCGACGACCCAGCGACGGCCGCCGAACGTATCGACTTCGCATTGAGCCGCGCGCAAGAATTAAAGCGTCCCGTCTATATCGAACTACCACGCGATTTGGTGCACCAGGCGTGCACCTCGCCAGCGCGACGCGCGGCGCTCGAATCGACCGCCACGATTCTACCGGGCGCACTCGACGAGCTGATGCAGGAAACGCTGGCGCTACTGTCGCAGGCGAAACAACCGGTCGTGATCGCCGGCGTGGAACTGCACCGCTATCGGCAGCAAGAATTATTCGAACGCT
>JAHFQD010000311.1 GCA_023266455.1 Candidatus Muproteobacteria bacterium | reverse complement strand
TTTTAATAGCCCATGAAACGCAAAACCCCGTCCAGTGGACGGGGTTTTGTTTTAGAGCGCTGTAGAAACTTGCGCTTAACGGCCTGAGCCTGGCTGATATTGTTTGTACTCGCCGTTACCGCCAAGATTGAATGTCTCATACCAGGCGTCCACATCGCCGATGAAATACTGATAGCGTTTTTCATCGCCGCTCACGAGATCCACGGTTTCACCACTTTCGGAACCGGCGGCGGCGGTGATGTCGAATCCCATCCTAAGTTCGGGTCTATATCCTGGCGAACCAGGGCTGGCGACGAAAAAAGGATCCGTAACATTATCGCCGCTGACACTGAGTTTACGTTCGTCTACTCGCGCCTTCGTGACTTTGCCATCGTGCGAGTCTAACGAAATCGTGGTGTAGACCGTTCCCATTATTTTACTCGTCGTTCCAATGAAAACCTGTGAGCCGCTTTGCGAGAGATGCACAACACTTGCGTCGAAATCGCCGGTTTTCGTGAAACTTCCATCTTTGCCGTTGTACGTACCGATTAACTTCTTCCCGTCGTTTTTGTCTTTGTCGACCATATACACTTGAACGACGTTTTGATCTTTGTTGTACTCGACTCGCAACTCATACTTATCAGTTGCATCCGTCGTGGTCGTCCCATGCACGTTGTTGCCGGTGAAGACGGTGTCTTGCAACGTCGTAGACAACAAAGGTTCGGCCGGTGCTACAACTGAAGTGCGGGAAACATCGAAGAACATGACGACCTCGGAGATATTTATATTTTCGCTTAAATGAAAGATTGACAAAGTCTAAAACCGCTCGGGGCGCGAATGTTACACCGAATACCCGCGCCTCAACCACCCGTTTTAGTTAGAAGTCGTTTTCCCGTGAAATTTTCGCTAGTTGTCGCGCTGACGAATGGCGTGGGTTCGAATAATCACGGTATTATGATCGAAGTTTGGTACGTTGAAATCGGTGAGTTGGAATCAATAACGCTCCCAATACGAGGCTACTATGCACGGAATTATTCACGCCGAAATAAAAAAATTCGTAGAAAAAAAATTTCCGGAAGGCACTTGGCAAACGCTTCTTAACGAAGCCGGTTTGACCGACAAGATATATCAGCCGAACAGCTCGTATCCCGACGCCGAAGCCGTCGCGATTGTTTCAGCGGCGTCCAAACTGACCGGTATCCCGGCCGACGCCATTCTCGAAGATTTCGGTGAGTTTCTAGTTCCGGATTTAGTCAGCATGTATCGATGGTTGATTAAACCGGAATGGAAAACCATCGAAATGTTGATGCATACCGAAGAATCCATCCACCGCGTGATTCGTCTCAAAGACCCGAATCTGTCTCCGCCGCAGCTGCGTTTCGAACAAATTTCGCCGAACCAATTACAGCTGCACTACAACTCGCCGCGTAAGATGATCTCTGTCGCGAAAGGGATCATTAAAGGCGTAGCGAAGAATTTCAACCAAAAAGTCGAAATGTCGGAAAAGAAAAATAAAGACGACAGCATCGTGCTGACCATCAAAGTCACTTAATTGCATGCCGGCCGTGCTTGTCCCGCTCGCTCCAGGTTTTGAAGATCTCGAAGCGGTAACGGTGATCGATCTGTTGCGGCGCGCAAGCATCGACGTCACCGTCGCGGGGGCTAACCGCTGGACCGGTCAAAGGTAGTCGTGGCACCACCATCGTGCCGGATATGACGTTCGATGAAGCCGTCAAACAACCCTACGATATGTTGGTGCTGCCGGGCGGCGAACCCGGCGCCACGAACTTGCAAAAAGACCCGCGCGTTGCCGAGTTAATTAGAAAAATGCACACGAACAAAAATCGGCTAGCGGCCATCTGCGCCGCACCACGCGTCCTAGCGCTCGCCGGGCACTCGAAGGACGACATGCCACTTGTTATACCAACGCCATCGATCCGAGCGCCTATCCTAGCGTACGACTTGTCGATCGCGCCGTTGTTACCGACGGCAATATCACCACATCTCGCGGGCCCGGCGTGGCCATGGACTTCGCGTTAGAACTGATCGAACTGCTATGCGGCAAAGCACAGCGGGACAAAGTGGAAGCCGCTCTGTTGCGATAGTTCGCTGAACGTAAATCTTTCTCCAGTGAACGAGTCGATTCAGCGATTTTTTTGCGATCGGCCGATCTAAGCTTTAATAGACAAGCTCGGCGATATCCTCTCCATGTTCGATTATTGCGCTTATAAATTCTGGAAGTGGTTTTGCGTGACGGCTCTATTGGTCGCCGCGACGCCGATCTTCGCCAGCTCTGCGGATATGAACCGTCTTCATGAACGCTACCTGTTCCTTGAACATGAATTGGAAACGTCGGCTTTCGGCGAGCCTATTCACATCGAATCCGAAGATCGTGACAGCGTATTGCGCGCCGACATCTATGGTGTGCTGCCGCATCGCTTCGATCAGATCAGCGCATCGCTTTTACAACTTCCCGTTTGGTGCGATCTCGTCACGCTGCATTTCAATATAAAAGGCTGCACTTACCGTGGCAAAAACGCCAACGGCGTTCTGACGATTTACAGCGGCGGCAAATCTTATGAATCCCCAAAGAATGCTTCGCGCTACGAATTCGCGTACACCCTACGCGCCGCCACCGCGGATTTTTTTCACGCGTCCATCGCCGCCGACAAAGGTCCGTTAGACACGCGCGATTATCGACTTGAGATTCAGGCGATTCCGCTGGGAGATCGCAGTTTCGTGCATGTCAATTTTTCGTGCCGCTATCGGTTATTGGCACGCGTTGCCAGCGCAACCTACTTTTCGATCACCGGTAGAAATAAAGTAGGTTTCAGCGTGGTGGGAACTGATACCCAAGGTAACCCAATCTATATTCGCGGACGCGGCGGCGCGATGGAACGTACCGTCATGCGTTACTACCTCGCGCTGGAAGCGATTCTCGGCGCCTTTCGTCAACCGGAAACCGAACGCTTCGAGTGGCGGATTCGTCGTTGGTATTCGCTCACCGAACGCTATCGGCGGCAGCTTCACGAATTGGACGAAGCGGAATATTTACAA
>JAHFQD010000041.1 GCA_023266455.1 Candidatus Muproteobacteria bacterium | reverse complement strand
TCCGAAGGCGAAGTCGCGGGCATCAAAAGCGCCACCATTAAATTCAACGGTGACTACGCATACGGTTGGCTGCGCACGGAAACCGGTGTGCATCGTTTGGTGCGCAAGAGCCCGTTCGACTCCGGCAACCGGCGGCACACATCGTTCGCGTCGGTGTTCATTTATCCGGAAGTCGCCGACGATATCGCTGTTGAGATCAATCCCGCGGATTTGCGCATCGACACCTACCGCGCCAGCGGCGCGGGCGGACAGCACGTCAATCGTACCGACTCCGCGGTGCGCATCACGCATAATCCGAGCGGCATCGTCGTACAATGCCAATCCGATCGATCGCAGCATCGCAATCGCGCCGAAGCCATGAAGATGTTGAAAGCGAAAATGTTCGAAGCCGAGATGAAAAAACGCAACGCGGAAAAACAAAAACTCGAATCGTCCAAGACCGACGTCGAATGGGGTCATCAAATTCGTTCGTATGTTCTCGATCAATCGCGCGTGAAGGACTTACGCACGGGCGTGGAATCGGGTAACACGAGCGCGATTCTCGACGGCGACATCGATGATTTCATCGAAGCCAGTCTTAAGAATCCAGAGGTCAATCTACGCTAATGCTGCAGAACCCGCCGACGACAACGCTCATGACCGAACTCGACGAAAACCAACAGATCGCCCAACGGCGCGCCAAACTTGTCGAATTGCGCGGCAAAGGCGTGGCGTTCCCCAACGACTTCCGGCGCAACGTTGTTGCCAGCGAATTGCACGCCGAGTACGGCGCTAAAGACAACACGTGGTTCGACGCCAATCCAGTGCGCGTAAAAATCGCCGGACGCATGATGACCATGCGTGTGATGGGCAAGGCGAGTTTCTGTCACGTGCAAGACATGTCCGGGCAGATGCAGCTTTATCTGCAACGCGACGTGCTGGCGGAGAAGTACGAAGAATTTAAGAAGTGGGATCTCGGCGACATCATTGGCGTCGAAGGATTGTTGTTCAAAACCAAAACCGGCGAGTTGAGCGTGAAGGTTGAAGACGTACGCTTGCTTACGAAAGCGCTGCGTCCGTTGCCGGACAAATGGCACGGCCTGGCGGATACGGAAACGCGTTACCGCCAACGCTACGTCGATCTGATCATGAACGAGGTAGCGCGCAACACCTTCCGTATGCGCACGCATATCGTGCGTTACGTGCGCGAGTTTTTGGACGGACGCGGTTTTCTTGAAGTCGAGACGCCGATGATGCAGGCGATTCCCGGCGGCGCGGCGGCACGACCATTCGTGACGCACCACAACACGCTCGACATGCAATTATTTCTGCGCATCGCGCCTGAATTGTATTTAAAGCGCCTCGTCGTCGGCGGCTTTGAAAAAGTTTACGAGATCAATCGCAACTTTCGTAATGAAGGTCTCTCGACGCGACACAATCCGGAATTCACGATGCTGGAGTTTTATCAAGCCTACGCCGATTACCGCGACTTGATGAACCTGACAGAAGAAATGCTGCGTGGTCTGGCGCAGCAAGTGGTCGGTTCGACGACTGTGCGCTACCAAGACGAAGAATATGATTTCGCCAAGCCGTTCGAGCGTATGACGATGCGCGAATCGGTGTTGCGCTTCAATCCGAATATCAAGGCGAGCGACTTCGATTCGATCACCTCGATGCGCTCACTCGCCGAACGTTTGAGCATCGCGGTGAAACCGACGTGGGGCGCCGGCAAGATATTGATGGAGATTTTCGAAAAGACGGTGGAGCACCAGCTTAAACAGCCGACTTTCATTACCGAACATCCCACCGAAGTGTCGCCGCTCGCGCGACGCAATGACGTGGATCCAAACGTGACCGATCGCTTTGAGTTTTATATCGCCGGTCGCGAAGTCGCTAACGGTTTCTCGGAACTCAACGACGCCGAAGATCAGGCCGAACGTTTTCGCGCGCAAGTGGCAGCGAAAGAAGCGGGCGACGAAGAAGCGATGCACTTCGACGACGATTACATCCGCGCGCTCGAACACGGTATGCCGCCGACGGCGGGCGAGGGCATCGGCATCGATCGATTAGTGATGTTCTTGACCGACTCGGTCTCGATTCGCGATGTGTTGTTGTTCCCGCACATGCGTCCGGAGCGTTGAGTTCCGCGTGCCGTTCATGGCGAGCCATTCCCTGCGTCTCCTTTCTCCCCGATAGAACATGACGTTTCCACCCGCCATTTTGCTGATGGGGCCGACGGCGGCGGGTAAAACGGAACTTGCGTTCTACCTGCACGAGAACTTGCCGGTCGATCTCATCAGCGTCGATTCCTCCCAGGTGTACCGGGGCCTTGATATCGGTACCGCCAAACCGACAAAAGTAGAGCAGGCGCGTGCGCCGCATCGCTTGATTGATCTCCGCGATCCCGCGCACAGCTATTCGGCCGCGGATTTCTGCGCCGACGCGCTGCGCGAAATGCAGGAGATCGTCAGCCGCGGACGCATTCCGTTGCTAGTGGGCGGAACCATGTTTTATTTCCACGCGCTCGAGTTCGGTTTGTCGTCGCTACCGCCGGCCAATACTAAAGTACGTCTTCAGATAAAAGCGGAAGCGGATACGATGGGTTGGTCTGTGTTACACGCTCGTTTAGCCGCAAGCGATCCTGAAGCGGCAGCGCGCATTAACCCGAACGACACGCAACGCATTCAGCGTGCGCTCGAGTTGATCGAACTGACGGGCGAGACGCCGAGCGCATTGAATCGACGTGCGCCGCCGCAACCGCCGCCGTTTCATTTTTTGCGCGTGATGTGGACGCCGCATGATCGTGCGTGGCTGCACGAGCGTATCGAGCGACGATTTCACACGATGCTGGAACTTGGTTTGGTCGACGAGGTCGAAGGTTTGTATCGACGCGGCGATCTATCTGATGTGTTGCCGTCGATTCGCACGGTCGGATATCGGCAAATATGGGGTTACTTGACTGGGCGGTTCACGTATAATGAAATGGTTAGACGTTCGATTGCTGCTACCCGTCAACTCGCTAAACGCCAGCTCACTTGGCTGCGTCGGTATGAGGGTAGCGCAAAAATATTCGATAGCATGGAGGCGAAAGGGTACTTATGTCTGACGTATCTACAGCAGTGCGCCGTGGAGCGCGGGTAAACGAGAATTCCGAACAGCGGGAAGGTATGCCCGTTGAACAACAACAGGGACAAACTGACATAAAAAGGAGGAGTACCAGTATGAGTCAACAAAAAGGGCAGGCTTTGCAAGACCCTTTTCTGAACGCGTTGCGCAGGGAGCATGTCCCAGTTTCTATTTTCCTTGTGAACGGAATCAAACTGCAGGGACAAATCGAGTCCTTCGATCAGTTTGTCGTGTTACTCCGAAACTCCGTCAGTCAGATGATTTACAAGCACGCCATTTCCACGGTGGTGCCGAGCCGTCCGATTAAAGTCCACTTTGACTCCGCCGAAACCATCGAAACCATCGAAGCCAAAGGACCTGGCAACGAATAACGTTCCGGCTGTCGTGCACCGCCCGCAATCCGGTGAGCGGGCGGTGTTGGTCCACATACGTCTGGTTGGCGCCGATCAGCAGGAAGACGTCGATGAGCTGCGGCTGTTAGCCCAATCGGCTGGTGCCGACGTGTTGGAAGTTGTTACCGGCCGCCGTGATAGACCCGATGCCGCCACGTACATCGGTTCCGGTAAAGCGCAAGAAGTCGGTGTCATAGTTCAGCGTGAAAATGCGGAACTCGTTCTTGTAAATCACACCCTCTCTCCTTCGCAAGAACGCAATCTCGAAAAAATCATCGGTTGTCGCGTGCTCGATCGCATCGGGTTGATTCTTGATATCTTCGCGCAGCGCGCGCGTTCTGCAGAAGGAAAACTTCAAGTCGAATTGGCGCAACTCGAACATCTGTCCACGCGCCTAGTGCGTGGGTGGACGCACTTGGAACGGCAAAAGGGTGGTATCGGTTTGCGCGGTCCCGGCGAGACGCAGCTCGAAGTCGACCGACGTTTGATCCGCGATCGCATCAAAAAACTCAACGAACGGCTGAAGAAAGTTTCGGTACAGCGGCGCGCGCGGCGTAGGGCGCGTTTAAAGATTCCAGTGCCAACAGCGTCGCTCGTGGGTTATACCAACGCCGGTAAATCGACGTTGTTCAACGCGTTGACACAATCTTCGGTGTACGTCGCGGATCAGTTGTTTGCGACGCTCGATCCAACCATGCGACGTATTGATTTACCGGGTAATACCCAGGTGATTCTTGCCGATACCGTTGGATTCATCCGTCATTTGCCGCATAAGTTAGTCGAGGCATTCAAATCCACACTCGAAGAAGTCGCGGAAGCCAATTTATTGCTGCACGTGGTCGATGCCGGTCATGCTGATCGGCGCGAACACATGGAGCAAGTGAATCAGGTTCTTGAAGAGATTTCGGCAGCTGAAATTCCTCAGATCGTCGTATTCAATAAGATCGATCTCACTGGAGAGCCGCCGCGATTGGAACGCGATACGGCCGGACAGGTTGTCCGACTGTGGTTATCGGCGCGTACGGGCGAAGGGATGGAATTGCTACGTGAGGCGCTCGCCGAACAATACCGGAAACGTGCGCATACGCTGCATCTACAGCTACCGCCTAGCGCCGGACGCTTACGTGCGGGGTTGTATGAGCACGGAGACGTACGGTCGGAAACGGTGCTTGATGACGGCAGTTGGCGACTCGATGTCGTCCTCGACGAGAAACAACTCGCCTGGTTACAGCGGCACGCCGATTTTTGCGATGAATATCTGTTGCCGGCGCCCGCGCCTCGCCTTGCTCGCGCCCGTTCGCGCGCCTAGAATGCCAAGCCGTGTAAAATTTGCGCGAAACGCTTGGTCCGTATCTTTCGCTTTATTGGGGTAGCGAACGACTTTCGAGCGCTTTCGACGCAATTACTTTCGACAATCGTCATATATAAGGAGCGTCTACGTGGCGTGGAACCAACCCGGCGGGGGTGATAAGGACCCTTGGGGCAAGCGTAAGGCGAGCGATCAATTCGAAGTCGATAAAGCACTGCGTAACCTACAAAGTCAGCTGCGTCGTTTATTCGGCGTCGGCGGCGACGGGGCGCCAAATTTCGGCATCGGACTCATTTTCATCGTCGCCATCGGCATTTGGCTGCTGACGGGCTTTTACGTCATTCAGCAAGGCGAACGCGGTGTGATTCTGCGTTTCGGAAAGAAAACCGAACTGACCGAAGCGGGTTTGCATTGGCGATTTCCGTTTCCGGTAGAACGGGTCGAGAAGGTCAACGTCGAAAAAGTTTCCACGGTTGAAATCGGCTATCGCAGTAATCTTCGCAGTGGCAACAAGAGCAAGATTCCAAAAGAAGCGCTCATGTTGACCGAAGATGAAAACATCATCGACATTGAATTCGCCGTGCAATACCGCATCAACGACGCTGCGAATTACGTGTTCAACGTGCGCGATCCGGAAGCGACTATCGGACAGGCGACGGAAGCGGCGATACGCGAAATCGTCGGGCGTAGCAACTTGGATTACATTTTCGAGAATCGCAAAAGCGTCGAAGATAGCGTCAGACAGGTATTGCAGAAAATAATCGACAGCTACCAGATCGGCGTCGGTATTCAAGCGGTAGAGATGCAGCGCGCGCAGCCGCCGGACGAAGTTAAAGCGGCGTTCGACGACGCAGTTAAAGCGCGCGAAGACCGCGAGCGTCTGAAAAACGAAGCCGAAGCCTATGCTAACGACGTCATTCCCCGCGCTCGTGGTGGCGCCGCGCGCTTAATGCAGGAAGCCGAAGGGTATCGCGCCGGCACGATCGCGCGCGCGGACGGCGACGCTCGCCGCTTCTCGCAGATCGCCACCGAATACGCCAAAGCGCCGTCGGTGACGCGCGAGCGGTTGTATATCGAAACCATGGAGCAAGTGTTGTCCAATACATCCAAGGTTTTGGTCGATCAAAAAAATGGCAACAACATGATTTATCTACCGTTGGATAAATTGATGTCGTCGATCTCTGAGAATGGGACGCCGGCGGCAACCGCCGAACCGGATACTGCTACCTCGGGTAAGAACGCCAATGTTCCGCGAGGACGCGGAGATTTTCGTAGTCGGAGGGCGGCGCCATGAATCAGAACAAATTAGTCGCGCTGATCGCGTTGATCTTGCTGATCGTCTTGACCATTGGCTCATCGGTGTATTCCGTCGACGAACGCGAGAAAGTCATTGTCGTGCGTTTCGGGCAGATTTTGCGCAGCGACGATCCGCCGGGAATGCATTTCAAAGCGCCGTTTATGGACGAAGTGCGTTATTTCGATTCGCGCGTGCTCACCTTGGATCAGGAACCACTTCGGTTTCTGACCAAAGAAAAAAAATACGTCATCGTCGATTCTTACGTGAAATGGCGTATCTCCGACGCGCGCCAATATTACTTGGCGGTGAGCGGTAGCGAGGCATCGGCGCGCCAGCGGCTCGAACAGTTGATTAGCAGCGGTTTGCGCGACGAAGTGAATAAGCGTGACGTGCAAAGCGTGGTATCGGCCGATCGCGCCAAGATCATGCAGTTGGTCACGCAGGCCGCCAACGCCGAGACGCGCAAATTCGGAATCGAAGTGCTCGACGTGCGCGTACAACGCGTTGATCTGCCACCCGAGGTCAGCGTGTCGGTATTCGATCGCATGAAGGCCGAACGCTTGCGTATTGCCAACGATCTGCGCGCGCAGGGCGCTGAGGCGGCCGAAAAAATTCGCTCCGACGCCGAACGCCAGCGCGAGATATTGTTGGCCGAAGCTTACGGCAAAGCCGAAAAGATTCGCGGTGAGGGCGACGCGCGTGCGATCTCGATTTATTCGGCCGCCGCCGGACAAGCGCCTGAGTTCTACTCGTTCTATCGCAGTCTCGGCGCTTATCGCGAAAGCTTCCGACAGAAAGAAGATATTCTGATCATCGATCCGAGCGCTGACTTCTTCAAATATCTGAAGAAGCCGACGCGTTGAAGGTTTTATGTGGAACGAGCTTGGAATCGCATTCGCGTTAATTTTGATCATCGAAGGGATATGGCCTTTCGCCAGTCCTTTAGGCCTGCGCAAGATGTTGCTCGCGTTGGCGCAGCTCAATGACGCGCAGCTCCGATTCGCGGGTATCAGTTCGATGTTGATCGGCGTGATACTCCTTTATATTTTGCACTGACTTGGCATCTATCCCGTTTATGACGACGAAAGAGCGCTGGCTGCTGCCAGATGGCTTTGAAGAGACCCTGCCGGCCGAAGCGCGCCGGCTGGAGAATTTGCGCCGCGCGGTGTTGGATCTGCTGGCGCGTTGGGGTTATGAATTGGTCATGCCGCCGTTGATCGAGTATTTGGAGTCGTTGTTGGTTGGCGCCGCTTACGACCTGGAATTACAGACTTTCAAGGTAACCGACCAATTGTCCGGCCGCATGCTCGGTATTCGCCCTGATATGACGCCGCAAGCCGCGCGTATCGACGCGCATTATCTCAAGCGCGAAACGCCGGTACGTCTTTGTTACGCCGGGCCGGTATTGCGCACGCGGCCGGATGAATTCGGCGGCTCGCGTGAACCGCTGCAGATCGGCGCGGAACTGTTCGGTCATGCTGGCCCGGAGAGTGACGCCGAAGTGCTAGCGCTCATGGATGCGACCTTACAACTCGCCGGTATCGAAGAGCGCCATATTGATTTAGGTCACGTCGGCGTTTTTCGGGCGCTCGCGCGCCATGCCAAATTGTCTTTCGATCTCGAAGCCGATTTGTTCGAGGCGCTACAACGCAAAGCGCGCGACGAAGTCATGACCTTGCTCAAGCGTGTAACGGATGCGAAAGCGCGCGGCTGGCTGGCGGCGTTGCTCGATTTGAACGGTGGACTGGAAGCATTAAAGGAAGCCAAGAAGCGCTTCGCCGATGCGCCGATCGACGTGCACAACGCACTGGCTTATCTTGATCGCGTGATCGAAATAGTCGCCCAGCAACCGCAACCGCCGGTGCTACATTTCGATCTCGCGGAGTTGTCTGGTTATCACTATTACACCGGCGTAGTGTTCTCGGCGTTTGTGTTGAACCATGGTCGCGCGATTGCGAAGGGCGGACGCTACGACGGTATCGGTGGCGCTTTCGGTCGCTCGCGTCCAGCAACCGGTTTCAGCACCGATTTACGTACGCTGATGACGTTAACCGCCTCGACCACGGCGAACGGCGGCGGTGTGTTGGCGCCGGCCGATGTCGATGTCGCCGAGATTGCGCGCTTGCGCGATACCGGCGAGCGTGTAGTGCAAAGTCTACCCGGCGATAAAGCCAAGCCCGCCGATTATGGATGCGATCGCGTGCTGATCGAAAGAAATGGACGTTGGAAAATCGAAACTGCGAAGTAGAACTTCGAAAGAGTGATCATGAGTCATAACATCTCCAAGAACGTCGTCGTCATCGGCTCGCAGTGGGGAGACGAGGGCAAAGGCAAAATCGTCGACCTGCTCACCGACCGTGTGCATGCGGTGGTGCGTTTTCAAGGCGGCCACAATGCTGGGCACACGCTCGTCATCAACGGCAAGAAAACGGTACTGCATCTCGTTCCTTCCGGCGTATTGCGCGAAGACGCGATATGCATTATCGGCAACGGCGTTGTGTTGTCGCTTGAAGCCTTGTTCAAGGAAGTCGATGAGTTGCAGACGGCGGGCACTCGCGTGGTCGATCGCTTGCGTGTCAGCGAAGCTTGTCCGTTGTTATTGCCATATCACGCCGCGGTGGATCAAGCGCGCGAAAAAGCGCGCGGCGGCGCGGCGATCGGCACGACCGGTCGCGGGATCGGTCCGGCATACGAAGATAAAGTCGCGCGTCGCGCGTTGCGCGTCATAGATTTATATAACCTCGATCGTTTCCGCGTGAAATTGGCGGAAGTGATGGAGTATCACAATTTCTTGCTGAAGAGTTATTTTCACGCCGAACCGGTGGATGTACAAAAAACATTCGAGCAGGCGGCCGCACTTGGGGAACGTCTCAAGCCGATGGTGGCGGATGTCCCGGAGCTATTGGATGGATACACGCGCGCCGGCAAGCAAGTATTGTTCGAAGGCGCGCAAGGCGCGTTGCTCGATATCGATCATGGGACTTATCCGTACGTCACCTCGTCGAACACGTGCTCGGCCGAAGCTGCGCTCGGTACCGGTATCGGTCCGAACCAAATTGGCTACGTATTAGGTGTGACGAAGGCGTACACAACGCGCGTCGGCGCCGGGCCGTTTCCGACCGAGTTGCATGACGATATCGGCGAGCTCATCGGCACGCGTGGCCGCGAATTCGGTGCGACCACGGGGCGCAAGCGCCGGTGCGGATGGTTCGACGCCGTGATCCAACGACGTTCGAATCAACTGAACGGCGTGACCGGCATGTGTGTGACCAAACTCGATGTATTGGACGAGCTCGACGCCATCCAGATTTGCACCGCCTACAAGTACAAGGGCGAACTGCGTAAAACCCCGCCAAGCGGCGCCGACGCGTTGAGCCAATGTGAACCGGTGTTCGAAGAAATGCCGGGCTGGAAGACATCCACCCTCGGTGTGCGTCGGTACGACGACCTCCCTGAAAAAGCCCGTCGCTACCTCAAGCGCATCGAGGAGCTCACCGGCACCCGTATCGACATCGTCTCCACCGGCGCGGAGCGCGATGACACCGTCGTTTTACGGCATCCTTTCGGCTAGATAGGTATCCACGCCGTTTCCATGGTTGAATAGTATATTCTGCAACCGTGGAGTGGTGTTCTGCCCGGCCGATACTCCGGTAAAACCCCCCTTCAAGCGGTCCCGTTAGTCTGTTTTTCGTGCAATGTGGAGGAGAAAATCTCTGCATGGCCCGATTCTATGTCTAGAATTAGATGTAGAAATTTTAATGCAGGCCTTAGGACATGGAAGCCAAGGAGGTGCGTGT
>JAHFQD010000310.1 GCA_023266455.1 Candidatus Muproteobacteria bacterium | reverse complement strand
GACTTGGAGACAAAGTCGGCGCCCACCGGGCCCTGCACGTCATCGCGGCCGCAAATACGGTTAGCGATCGCGCGTGTGGAATCGCGGTCGGTGACCGTCGGATTTGTATTGGCCGGCGATACCGCGACCAAGGTTACTTTCGCGTACACCTCGGAGGCTGGAATGAAGACGCCTGAGTTGAAGTGCCCCACGACGCCTAAGATGTCGGGGTCGTTGATGATTCGGTTCGCATTGGCAACGCCGATCGTGGGATTCGCCTGATCGTCTTCCGGCTGTAGCACTACCTTGAACCCCTGATTCGTAATTAATTTTCCGAAATCGTCCAACGCCAGTTGCGCACCAAGTTTGATCGCCTCACCCAAAGCGGAATTCGCTCCCGAGAGCGGAGAATGCGTAACGATTTTTATTGTGCCTTTATCCGCCGCTAGGGCTGCGTTCAACATACCTAACGCCATCGTTCCCGCGAGTGCCACACCGGCAATCAAGGTGGGCCATATCCGCTTGTGTTTCATATCATCTCCTACCATTCTTAAATAATGGGGGGTTCGGTACGTCTTTTCAGACTAGCATTTAAAAATATATAAATAAATTTAATACGTAAAGAAAGTCGTGAACAACGTATTACGGTATCCGGCTATAGCTCATATTGCGTTCCACTTCCCTTTATCGCGGCCTCGACGGTCTCGCGTTTTAGTTGTGGCGCGAACAACTCTATAAAATCGAATACATAACGTCTTAAATAGGCATCGCGACGTAACCCGATACGCGTCGTGCTCGATTCAAATAGATGTGAAGCGTCGATCGCGCGTAGATTCGAATCGCGTTTCTCGTCGAAAGCCATCTTGGCGATGATACCCACGCCCAACCCGAGCTCGACATAAGTCTTGATTACATCAGCGTCGATCGCGGTTAACACGACGTTCGGCGTTAACCGCCTCAACTCGAACGCCTTGTTCATTTTGGTTCTTCCCGTGAATGCAAAATCGTAGGTAATCAGCGGATAACGCGCTAAAGCTTCGAGGGTAAGGGATTTTTCCTGAAGCAAAGGATGATCCATCGGGGTTACCACACAGCGATTCCATTGATAGCACGGCAAAACCACCAACTCCTTGAAGAATTCGAACGCTTCCGTCGCGATCGCGAGATCCGCCTCTCCGCTGACAACTTGTTGCGCCACCTGCGTGGGATTGCCTTGACGCACGTTGAGCTGGACCCGGGGATAGATTTCCATAAAACGCTTTACCGTCTGCGGTAAAACATAGCGCGCTTGCGTATGGGTTGTAGCGATAACTAAGGCACCGCCGGCTTCATTGCTGAATTCCTCGCCGACCCGCTTTAAATTTTCGGTTTCGGCAAGCAAACGCTCGGCGATGGTCAGTACGGCTTTGCCAGGTGGTGTGACCGCCACAATGCGCTTCCCATGGCGCTCAAAAATACGGATACCGAGTTCATCTTCGAGGATACGAATTTGCTTGCTAACGCCGGGTTGGGAGGTATGTAAGGCCTGAGCGGCTTCGGAGATATTAAGGCCAGCCCGAACGATTTCCCTGAGATACCGCAGCTGCTGGAGTTTTACCGCCATAGCGCAAATTCCATCTAAGAATAAGGAAATAATACAATATTCTTTTGATATATATACCCGCTTCGCTACGATTTATACCTACCTATAACCGCACAGGGAGAATCATTTTATGGACTTGGCATATACGACAGCGGGGCTTGTGGTGGGGTTTATCGTGGGGCTTACTGGTGTTGGCGGTGGTTCGCTGATGACTCCTCTATTAGTACTGTTCTTCGGAATCACGCCAGCCGTGGCGGTCGGAACCGATCTTTTATACGCATCTATCACGAAAGCGGGTGGAAGCTGGGTACATTCTCGCAAGGGTTCAGTAGATTGGAAAGTCGTTGGTTTGATGGCAGCCGGCAGTTTGCCAGCGTCTGGCATTACCGTTTTCGTCCTGAAATACCTAGAACTCGACATTCACGCATTATCGACGCTAATCACAACGGTTCTTGGCGTAGCGCTTATCCTAACGGCGGGCGCGTTGATGTTCAAAGAACAGCTTCGGGCTTTCGCTCAGCGCCGTACCGCCCATTTAGCCCCCTGGAGCGAACGGAAAATCGGGGTGGTAACGATCATTACGGGTGTTGTGCTCGGTATTTTGGTCACAATCTCATCCGTGGGCGCCGGTGCCTTAGGAACGGCAGCATTGTTTTTCTTATATCCCCGATTTTCCACGGTGCAAATCGTAGGAACCGACATCGCGCATGCCGTACCATTAACGGCCATCGCCGGGGTCGGCCATATCGCTTTGGGCGGTGTTGATTGGAGTTTATTGATCAGTTTGTTGCTAGGTTCACTGCCGGGCATTTACCTCGGTAGCACCATCGCGGCGCGCATCCCAGAACGCGTATTGCGCCCCAGTCTTGCGACCTTATTGATATTAATCGGTGGTAAACTGGTGTTTTGAGAGGACTTTCGGATCGAATGTACAAGTACGACCAATACGACAAGCAAATCGTTTATGAACGCGTGGCGCAATTCCGCGATCAAACTCGGCGTTATTTGGCTGGGGAGTTGACCGACGACGAGTTTCGTCCCTTACGTTTGCAAAACGGTCTTTATATTCAACGCTACGCGCCCATGTTGCGCGTGGCGGTTCCGTATGGATTGCTCTCAAGCCGTCAACTTCGAATGCTCGCCCGCATCGCGCGCGAATACGATCGCGGTTACGGTCACTTCAGTACGCGACAAAATATCCAGTACAACTGGCCGGAGTTACCGAAAGTTCCGGATATTCTCGAACTGTTAGCAAGCGTCGAAATGCACGCGATTCAGACCTCGGGCAACTGCGTACGCAACATCACCACCGATCAGTTCGCAGGCGTCGCCGCGGATGAAATCATGGACCCTCGACCGTTAGCCGAAATTCTCCGTCAATGGTCGACATTCCATCCCGAATTCGCCTACTTGCCGCGCAAGTTCAAGATCGCCATCAATGCGGCCGAGATCGACCGTGCGGTGATCCAAATGCACGACATCGGTT
>JAHFQD010000040.1 GCA_023266455.1 Candidatus Muproteobacteria bacterium | reverse complement strand
CCGAAACACTGAGCCCGGTACGCCGCGCCACGCGCTCGGCTAAAAATTCCAGCGCCGGAACCAATCCCAAGTTGTCCAAGACCGTTGGACGTAACTCGTGCGATAAATTGCGCAGTTCGCTTTCGATCTGGCGCAGCAACCCGCCGATGTCGTCAAAACGCCCGCGCAACTCCGGCGGTAAGTCGTCGGCGATTTCATCGAGCGCGATATGCACCGACGCCAGCAATTGGCCGGCTTCATCGTGCAATGCGTGCGCGATACGCTTCGATTCGCCTTCGAGTAATTCGTTCAAATGCCGCAGTGCGCGCGCACCCTCTTGCGCGCCGCGATGACTCATTTCGAACGGCGACATCGCTTCGCAGAAAAAATAATTCGCTTTGTCGAGCACCGACTCGGAGATATGTCGATTGGTCGACAGACGCCGCAGCGCGCGATGATGAATCGTCGCGACCTCGATGATGCCGGAACCTTCCATGAGCGCGGCGCGCGCGAACTCGTAACCGCGCGTGAGCTGCGTCTCGCTTTCGTCGTGCAAATAATCTTGGAGAATTGCCCAATAGCGCTCTTCGCGTTCGGCGATGTCCATGTTCATCCCTCGCTTCCATTGCAGCGGAACACCAACACTGTTGCGTCGTCGCGGTGTTTGGCATAGGTCGTCAAAATTCGATTCGCCAGCCGCTGCGGCTCGATAACCGCCGGCAAGATTTCGGTGAACAAATCGCGCACGCCGTCGGTGGCGAGAATCAGCGTATCGCCCGGTTCGATCGGCATAACCAAAGGATGGGGATCGGGCAACTGATAACCGACGACGCCGGCGCGCACCAATAGCGATTCGATGCGCGGGCTAGTTTTCTGAAAATTACGCATCAGCACGCCGACGACGTTGCCAACGCCGAGCCACGTCATGGTGCGCTGGCGCCAATCGAACGACGCCAAGCTCATCGTCGCGCCGCGAGTCTCGCGAATACTCGAATGACAGCGCTGCATCAACACGTCGAGATTCTCCTTCGCGTTTGGCACCAGCGTCGCGACCGCGGCATCCGCCACGCGCGCCGCTTCGCGTCCATGTCCTAGCGCATCGACTACCGCCACCAGGGCACCTCCTTCAAACGGTTCGACGACGTACTTATCGCCGCACTCGTGTTCTCCGGGGAGAGTGAGCTGCGCCACTCCCCACTCGAACGCCGCCGTAGTCATTTATCGCCGCTTCCATTTCGTCACGGTAATCGTCGTGCCCAATCCGGGCGCGGAGATAATGTCAAATTCGTCCATGATGCGCCGCACGCCCGGCAGGCCCAAACCTAAGCCGCCGGAGGTGGAATAACCGTGCTCCAACACGCGGCGCGTATCGGCGATGCCCGGCCCTTGATCACGGGCGATGACGGTAATACCGATGCTGCTGCCGTTGCCGACCGTGCTCAGCAATATTTCGCCGCGGCCAGCGTAGCTCACGATGTTGCGCGCCAATTCGGAAATCGCCGTCGCCACCAAGGTCGCTTCGCTACCGGAAAATCCGATTTGCTCGGCCAGCACGCGACCTTTCCGTCGCGCAGCGACGAGATCGTTGTCCGAATTAACGGCGATACAGAATTCCGTTTCTGCTTCAAAACCCACGCTGGCTGCCATGTTGTCCCAACTTCTGTTTCTTATCCAAGTACAACAATCCTTCTTCAAGATCGAGCGCGGTGGCGACGTCTTCGAAGGCGATGCCGAGTTGCACCATCGCGAACGCCACTTCCGGCTGGATACCAACGATGACCGTCTCCGCACCGCGGAGCTTGATCATGTACGAAATATCGCGCAGCGTCCGCGAGGCGAACGAATCCAATACATCCAGCGCGGTAACGTCGACGATAACGCCGCGCGAACGAAACTTGCCGACCTTATCGGCAAGCGCGTCGCGCAGTTGAACCAGATCGGCGTCAGTCAACGCGGACTGAATGGTCGCTATCAAATAATGCGATTGCTTGAGTATCGGGACTGCCATAAGGATTAACCCGTGCCTTGTGGTGCGTTCACACCTGTTGCGTCGTCTCAGTTAGCGGCACGACTTTGTAACCCAATAACCGCTCCGCCTCTTCGATACCGCCCTGTAAATCGCCGACGGTGTTCATCTTGCCCAGATCCACGCCGATATTGACCAAGGTTTGCGCGATTTCCGGCGACAACCCGGTCACGATTACCGTGGCGCCGAGCAACCGCGACGCTTCGACGGTCTGGACTAAGTGATTCGCCACGTTCGAGTTAATGGCAGCCACACCCGTAATATCAATGACAACCACTCTTGCACGATTTGCACGTATACCGCGCAGAAGCTGTTCTGTCAGCTGTCGGGCGCGTTGCGGGTCCATCACGCCGATAATCGGTAGAATCAATAGTCTTTCCCGCACTTGTAGTACGGGTGTCGACAATTCGCGGATGGCTTCCTGCTGTTCGCGAATAATACGTTCGCGTTCTTGCACGAATCCGACCGCTACCGTGTTGGCGATGCGGTTCGCCGCCGGTTCGTACGCGTCCAAAATGCGATTGAGCAAACGAAAATCGGTTTGATATTTCGCGAACAAAGAACGCGCCAACACGTCGCGTAACAGCAACACGATGCCGACGACTTCGTCCGTTTGCACGCCGCGCGGAATAATACGTTCGGATAAATTTCTCGAATACGACTGCAGCGCTTCGAACGTTCCCGTTTCCAACGCTTCGACGTAGTTGTCGTATACAGAAGTGGCTTCGGCAAAGATTTCTTCTTTGGTCATCGCCGTCAGCAACTGCGCTTCGGTAATGCGGCGCGCCCACTCTTCACGTAATTCGGTGCGGGACGCAAGTGCGAAACGAGCTCGCGCAATAAACCGGCGGTTGAATCATCCGCAAAACCCGGTGCGGGCATTTTTTCGCTCATCGTTTTCATAGAAAGCGATCCTCCTGTGGCGACTTGAAGTGTTGAGGGCAACCCCGAAAGAGGTAAGGCCGCTATCGGGCTCATAGTGTTATTGATCTCGACGCTGTCGAGTTGAATAGGAATAAGCGACCGTCATCGAGCGACTCATTATTTAAGCTCTTTTGAATGGCGGCAATTAGCGAGATGCCGCGCGGATAATCGGGGGATTAACTGATTGACAGCAAGAGGATGAGCGACAACCGAAAAAAACTCTTGGTTTGCGAGATTAACTATCCAACCGATCGCTCCCTCAGTCAGGGAAAGCGAAGCGTTGACGACTAGATAACGACAAAGAATCGAGGATTGGGAAAAAATGGTGAATAGAAATATGAGCGATCCATTGGATGGATATACGAAACGACAATCAGTTTCTCGCCTGTGAGTATTGCAGTCATCTACCTGATTTCATCTCCGCCGAACAGATGATTGGACGTGCTGGCTTCGGATTCATCGCTGTTATTAATGCAGAAAAAATTATGCGTGCGTGGAAATGTGTTTCTGATTGGAGACAGTCAATGCAGGATTGGAGGGCGACCATTAAAGACAGCGGGTCGATCCATCGACCCACTGCGTCACGCGCGCAAAGGGGTATTCGCACGCGCCGCCAGCCATACAGGGTACAGCCGCACAAATATCATAATCATCAGCGCCATTAACGCCTAGTCCCGGACAGAACCGCGCTTAAACCCGGCCGTAACAGTCTTCGAAACGGACGATATCGTCCTTGCCGAGATACTCGCCGCTCTGCACTTCGATGATAACGAGGTCGATGAAGCTCGGATTGACGATACGATGGGCGAATCCATCGGAATATAACCGGGTGCCGCGACCCTTCGTAAACGCGACGGGTCTTCCCAGTCTCCCTCGCACCTTCCGCCTCGTGGCGTATTCACCTGCGGCAGACCCGCGATCGCCCTGCGATTGAAAAACGCCACAATGGCTCTACGCCAACGCTCCGCTCTCAGTGGCTCATCGAAGGAGAAAAAACGATCAACGCGCAGTCCAGCCCAAATCCATTTCTAGGGTCGCGCCAGTAATAACGTCGCCGGTCGGACTGCAAATAAACGCAACGAAGTCGGCGACCTCCGACGGTTCGATCAAACGCTTGATCGCCGCGGGTTCCAACATGATTTTTTCGATGACGTGTTGCGGCGAAATATTCTTCAATCGCGCTTGATCGGCGATCTGGTTGTCCACCAAGGGCGTGCGGACGTAAGCGGGACAAATCGCGTTCGCCGTGATGCCGAACTCGCCGCCTTCCAGCGCCGCGGTGCGGGTAAACCCGATCAAGCCGTGTTTCGCCGAGACATAGGCCGCTTTGTGCGGTGATGCAATCAAGCCATGGACCGAATTGATGTTGACGATGCGCCCCCAGCGCTGCCGCTTCATGATGGGCCAGGCATAGCGCGTCAGCAAAAACGGCGCGGTTAACATGACCGCGATCATCTTTTCCCAAACATCCTCGGGAAACTCCTCAATCGGCGAGATGTGCTGGAACCCAGCGTTATTCACCAATATGTGTAAGGTATCGAAACGTTTTACAGTTTCGTCGACGATCCGACGACAATCGGCGCGCTGGCTTAAATCGCCGCGTACGAATAAGCCACCGAGTTCGCGTGCGAGTTCGGCACCGGTTTCGGAAACATCCGAAATCGCGACGCGCGCGGCCGATGCCGCTCGCCGCGCCGGTCACCACGGCGACCTTTCCGTCTAGTTTATTTTCCGTTGTCATAAAATTTCATCAGACGTCAGCGCGCGGCTTCTCCGCTATGTCCATCAACAATTCGCCGCATTGATTAACCAATGGCACTCGCTCCGCCAGGCGCGACAAGGTCACGCTGTCAATGCCGAGTCGATTCGTCATCGGCAGTAATACTTGAATCGGCCGGCAACGGACACGCCCGAAGCGCGGCGCACACTCGGCGACGATTTCGCGGCGTCGAAAGAGATATCGAAAAATACCGCTGTCCGCATACTGCCCGGCTTGCGGCACCTTGCGCAGTCGTTCGCGCAAACCATGATGATGCGCGCCAAAAATGAATTTACCGTCGTGCTTTAACGCTTGCGCAACAACCTGGAACATCGCACGGCGGTGTTGCGCGGTCGGCAAGTTCGATACCAACGTCGACAACACACGATCGAAACGGCGCGGCGCAGCCACCGGCTTGGTGCAATCCGCCTGCACCAGTCCGATACGCCAATGCGGTTGTATGCGCGTGGCCAATCGCTGCAGCACCGCCAGCGAAAAATCCAATGCGATAATCGTCGCTCGATTTTGCGCCATGAGCGTCGTGAAACGGCCTTTGCCGCAACCCAACTCCAACACCGTCGCGCCTGACAGCGGCGTCATCGACTTCAGCATTGGAATAATTTCCATTCGACTCATGGCCGACGACTCCCACTTAAAATTGTCTTTGGCCGCGCCGTGATCGCGCTGGGGGTGTTCGTGTTGGCTAGTACTGTCGAGTGTCGCGGCGTCGAATAAGCGCACGATGCCGTTTTCGACCGGATAGCGCGCTTGGCAGTCTTGGCACGCCAGTTCAGCTTGCAGCAAATATTGTTGGTGAGCAGATTCTTCCATGACGCGTAACGCGCCAGCGTCAACCGGGCAGCGCAGCAACGACAGCATATCCGTCGGAAACCCGTGATACATACCGTCTCTCCTTGGCAATGGTCAGCGGCAGCATAGCCCGCGTTCGACGTTGGCGTCGACGGCTTCTTTAAGAACGCCGCTCGCCGGTAATTCTCCGGTACAAAGCACCGGCTTCGCCCACGACGCCGCGCCGAAACGCGAGCACGCATAGCACGAAACACGCGCCAATAATGACCGACACCAGCGAACCGACTTTGTCCGCCAGCTCGTTTTGTAAGGTAACGATAATGCCCGCGCCGACGACCGGGCCGAGCGACGTCCCCATGCCCCCCAACAAGGTCATCAGCACGACTTCGCCGGATTGGTGCCAATGCGCGTCCGTCAGCGTGGCGAAGCGAAACACCAAGGTTTTCGTCGCACCCGCCAAGCCGGAGAGGCCGGCGGAAAGCACGAACGCCAACAACTTGTAGCGATCGACGTCGTAGCCCAACGACGTCGCGCGCGCTTCGTTTTCGCGGATGGCCTTGAGCACATGGCCAAACGGCGAATGCACCGTGCGATAAATTGCCCAGAAACCGAAAATAAAAATCGCCAATACGAAATAGTAAAGATTGAGATCGTCAGCAAGATTGATGAATCCCAACAATTTTCCGCGCGGCACGTCTTGCAAACCATCTTCGCCGCCGGTGAACGGCGCTTGCAGAAAAAAGAAATACATCATTTGCGCTAACGCCAAGGTGATCATGGCGAAATAAATGCCAGCGCGACGGATGGCAAGCCAACCGAACACCAGGCCCAACGCCGCCGCCGCCAACGCCGCCAGCAGTAAACCGATCTCCGGTGGTAATCCCCATACTTTGATGCCGTGGCCGGCGACGTAGCCCGCCATACCGAAAAACGCGGCATGGCCGAACGACAGCAATCCGGTGTACCCCAATAAAAGATTGAAGGCGCACGCGAACAACGCGAAGCATAATATTTTCATCAATAGCACCGGATACAAACCGGCGTATGGCGCGACTAAGGCGAGCACGATCAATAGTCCGTAGCCGAGGCGGCGCTTAGTCATGATTCCCGTTTACCGAACAAGCCGGCGGGCCGCACCAGTAGTACCAGCGCCATGATGATGAACACCACGGTCGCAGAGGCCTCGGGGTAGAACACGCGCGTCAACCCTTCGATGACGCCGAGCGCCAGTCCAGTGACGATGGCGCCGAGAATCGAACCCATGCCGCCGATCACAACCACGGCGAACACGCCGATGATTAAATTCGAACCCATGAGCGGACTGATTTGTTTGGTCGGCGCGGCCAACACACCGGCGAACGCCGCGAGCGCGATGCCGAATCCATAAGTAAGCATAACGAGCAAGGGCACATTGATGCCGAAGGCCTGCGTCAACTTCGCGTTCTCGGTGGCGGCGCGCAGCGTGGCGCCGAGACGCGTTTTCTCGATCAGGAACCAGGTCGCGAAGCACACGACGAGCGAGACAAGAATGACCCAAGCACGGTACTTCGGTAACAACATGAAGCCGAGATTAAGCGGCTCCGAAAATTGTTCGGGAATCGAGTAAGGCAGTCCGGATACGCCATAGGCGTTGCGAAACACGCCTTCGAAAATCAACGCCAATCCGAACGTCAGCAATAAACCGTAAAGCGGATCGAGTTTATACAGCCATTGCAGCAACGCGCGCTCGATGACGACGGCGACGACGCCGACGACGAGGGGCACCAACGCCAACGACCACCAATATGAAATACCGAAATAGTTGAGCGCCATCCACGTCATCACCGCGCCGATCATGTAAAACGCGCCGTGCGCAAAGTTGATGATGTTCAACATGCCGAAGATGACGGCGAGACCGAGACTCAGCAAAGCGTAGAAAGAGCCGTTAACCAGGCCGAGAACGAGTTGACCGAGGAGCGCTTGGGTAGAGACGCCGAAGATTTCGGTCATAGGGCGGCTCTCAGGAGAAAAAACCCTCCCCCATCGATGGGGAGGAAGGGACGGGGATGGCGCGGATCGACGCCATCCCCAACCCATCCCTCCCCTTCAAGGGGAGGGAGTTCAACGACGCTAGCGCGTGATTGAACATTTATCGACGACTTATTTCTTCACCAACGGACACCGACTCAAACTCAACGGCTGATACGCGTCGTCGCCCGAGATCACCGCTTTAACGTTGTAATAGTCCCACGGATATTTCGACTCTTCCGGTTTTTTCACCTGCATCAAATACATGTCATGCACCATGCGGCCGTCTTCGCGGATCTTGCCGCCTTTGGCGAACATGTCGTTGATGGTCATGGATTTGAGTTGCTTCATTACCGCGTCGGCGTCGTCGGTGCCGGCGGCTTGCACTGCCTTGAGATAATTGAAGGTGGCGGAATACGTGCCGGCGTGCACCATGCTCGGCATCTTCTTCATCTTGTCGAAATAGCGCTTGCCGAACTTGCGCGTTTCGTCGCTGTAGTCCCAATACCAACCGTCGGTGAGCATCATACCTTGGGTCAATTGCAGACCCAGCGAATGCACGTCAGTGATGAACACCAGCAATCCGGCGAGGCTTTGATTTTTGGTGATGCCGAATTCCGCCGCCGCCTTAATGGCGTTGATAGTGTCGCCGCCAGCGTTCGCCAAGCCGATGATCTTGGCTTTCGACGATTGCGCTTGCAGCAGGAACGACGAGAAATCGGACGCATTCAGCGGATGACGTACCGTGCCCAGCACCTTGCCACCGTTGGCTTTGACGATGTCGGACGAATCTTTCTCCAGCGAATGACCGAAGGCGTAATCCGCGGTTAGAAAGAACCAAGAATCGCCGCCTTGCTTCACGATCGCCTTGGCAGTGCCGCTGGCGAGCGCGTAGGTGTCGTAAGCGTAATGGATGCTGTAGGGCGTGCAATCTTCGTTGGTCAAGCGCGTCGAACCGGCGCCGATGTCGATGAGGATGCGTTTCTTTTCGGCCGTCACCTTGGCGACGGCGATCGCGACGGCGGAGTTCAACACGTCGGTCACCATGTCGACATCTTCGCGGTCGTACCATTCGCGGACTTTATTCGAACCGATGTCGGCTTTATTTTGGTGGTCGGCGTAGACGACGTCGATCTTGAAGCTCGGTTTGTATTGGGCCTTGAAATCTTCCACCGCCATTTGCGCGCCGGTTACGGAACCTTGTCCGCCGAGATCCGAATACAAGCCGGACATGTCGGTCAACACGCCGATCTTCACCACACCGCCGGAAATTTTCGGCGCCGCGGCCGAGGCCGAAACCGATACGAGAACCGCGAGAGACAATGCACAACATAATCTGCGCTTCATGAATGACTCCTTCTAGATACCGAGATATTGGTGCAGTACGTCCTGTTTTTGCCGCAATTCCGCCTGGCGAATTTCCGCCGCGACGCGCCCATGTTCGATGACATACAACCGATCGGCTAGCGGCGCTGCGAAACGAAAATTCTGCTCGACCAAGACGATGGTAAACCCTTTTTCCTTCAATTGCCGCACGACCTCGCCGAGCTTTTGCACGATCACCGGCGCGAGCCCTTCGGAGATTTCGTCCAACAACAACAGGCGCGCGCCCGTACGCAACACACGCGCCAGCGCCAGCATTTGCTGCTCGCCGCCAGACAAGCGCGTACCCTGACTGGCGCGCCGCTCCTGCAAATTCGGGAACATCTGGTAAATCTCCTCGAGCGACATGCCGCCGCTGGCGACTTGCGGCGGCAACAACAAATTTTCTTCCGCCGTCAGACTGGCGTAGATACCCCGCTCTTCGGGGCAATACCCGACGCCGAGACGAGCGATCTTATGCGATGCCCAATCGACGACCTCGCGACCGTTGACCATGACAGAACCGCTACGCTTGCCGACTAGACCGATGATGGCTTTGAGCGTCGTCGTGCGACCAGCGCCGTTGCGGCCCAAGAGACTGACACACTCGCCGCGGTTCACCGTGAAATCCACACCGTGCAGAATATGTGATTCACCATAAAACGCGTGCAGCCCGCTGACACGCAGATATTCGGCCGCGCTCATGACGGCATCTCCGCAGTGCCGCCCATATACGCTTCGACCACTAGCGGATTCTTCGACACCTCGGCGTATGGCCCTTCGGCCAGCACCGCACCGCGCGCCAGCACGGTGATGGTGTCGGACAGCCCGGCGACAACGTGCATGTTGTGCTCCACCATCAGCACCGTGCGATTGGCGGAAACTTTTTTGATCAAATCTTTTACGCGGTCTACGTCTTCATGACCCATTCCTTGCGTCGGCTCATCGAGCAGCATTAACGCCGGCTCCAACGCCAAAGTCGTGGCAAGCTCCAGCGCGCGCTTGCGACCGTACGGCAGTTCAACCGTCATCATCTCGGCGAACGATTCCAATCCCACCGCTGCCAATAATTCACGCGCGCGATCATCGAGCACCTG
>JAHFQD010000309.1 GCA_023266455.1 Candidatus Muproteobacteria bacterium | reverse complement strand
CCGATTTGCAGAAAATCGCCGGCGCGGAAAATATGACGAAAGTTTATTTCACCAGCACCGGTGTTCCGATCAGTATGTTGCCGGCGGCGAAAAATTTTGCGCAGGCTTATAAGAACAAGTTCAAAAAAGATCCAGAAGGTTATTCGGCGTACGGTTACGACTCGATGCGCGTGGTGATTCTCGGCATCGCTGACGCCATCAAGACGGGCGGCGGGAAGAAGCCGAGCCGCGAGCAAGTCGCCGCCGCAGTGCGGCGTGTCAATTTCGATGGGTTAACGGGAAAGATCGCTTTCAACTCGCGCGGCGACATTAAAGCGGCGAAATACGTGGTTGTCAGTGCCGGACCGGCTTACGACAAGAACGATGTCATTAGCGTTATAGCCACGCGTCCGCCGCACGAATAAACGACGCGTCAAGATATCAGAAGGTGATTTCAACCGCACACCGGAAGCATAATTTCCGGTGTGTGTTTTTAAAAGTAACTGCAATACAAACGATCACGGATAACGATCGGTCCTTTTTAGAAAGAGAAGGATGGGTGTCGGATATGGATTTTAAAGAGACGGCTTTCCGGTGACCGCGTCCGACGCCTTACAACTGCTTCCGATTACGCTTACCGATGGTTTGGTTCTGGGGCTGTTGTACGCCGTCATCGCCCTTGGGTACACCATGGTTTATGGCGTACTCGGCCTTATCAACTTCGCGCACGCCGAAATCTTTATGGTCGGCGGCATCGTCGGTATCGAGGTGCTGACCTTCGGCACCGCCGGCGCCGACCTGCATCCCGCGTTACAACTCGCGATCGCGTTAACGGCTGCCATGTTGGCGTCCGGTGTCTTGGCGTTGTTGGTGGAGCGCGTCGCGTATCGCCCGTTGCGTGTGCACAATGCGCCGCGATTGGTACCGTTGATTACCGCGATTGGCGTTAGTTTGTTCTTGCAAGACGCGGTTCGATTCACCGAGAGTTTGTTCGGTCAGTTCATTCGTCCGTTTCCCGATTTCGATTTCTTTCGCCACAACATCGCGATCTCGTCGACGCTGGAACTCAACTATCGTTCGCTCACCATTGTCATGGTCGCGGTGGTGATGTTGATCGCGTTGAATTACTTGATGAACCGCACTCGTCTCGGACGCGCGATCCGCGCGGTGGCGCAGGATCCGAAGGCGAGCAAACTCGTCGGCATCGACGTCAATCGCATCGTCGCGATCACGTTCTTCATCGGCGGCGCGCTCGGCGGTCTCGCGGGCGTGCTCTACGGCATGCAATTCGGAAAGCTCGATCCGTTTTCCGGTTTTCTTCCGGGTATGAAAGCGTTCACGGCCGCGGTGCTCGGCGGCATCGGCAATATCCCCGGTGCTATGTTGGGCGGCGTGTTGCTCGGTTTATTCGACGTCGGTGTCGGCACGTATCTGCCATTGTTAACTAACAACGCCATCGGTACAGAATATAAAGACATTTTCGTCTTCGGTTTGTTAATCGTCATTCTTATCTTTCGTCCCGCCGGTTTGCTTGGGCGCGCGCCTGTGGAAAAAGTCTGATGCAAGCGACGCCGCCGCGCGATTGGACTTGGTGGGTGATTCTTTACACCGTCATCGTCGCCGCGGTGAAGATATTCTTCTTCACCGGTTCGGGTTTGTCGGACACATTCGTGTTCCTGGCGTTGCTCTTCAGTCTCTATCTCGCCAGCTCGGTGCAAATGACGATGCCGGCGCGTGTAGCCGTGTTCGTGGTGTTGTTGGCGCTCGTGGTTCCTTACATCGGTATACGCAATACTTTTTATTTGGACGTCATCACGCAAGTCGGCATCTTCGCCGCGCTGGCGCTCGGTTTGAATATCGTCGTCGGTTTTGCCGGTTTGCTCGATCTCGGATTCGTCGCGTTCTTCGCCGTCGGCGCCTATACCTGGGCCATCTTCGGTTCTGCGCAGGCGAATAAGTTTTTGGCGATCGGCGCCGCCGCCAATTTTTTTCCGTTGCCGCCGGATTTTTTCTTTGTGATGTTACTGGTCGCGGTAATCTTCGCCGCCACGGCCGGAGTATTGCTCGGGTTGCCCGTATTGCGCTTGCGCGGAGATTATTTGGCGATCGTGACGCTTGGTTTCGGCGAGATGATCCGCGTTTTGGCGAACAACCTCGATAAGCCGATCAACATTACCAACGGCCCGCAGGGTATTACCAGTATCGGGCAGCCGTTGTCGGGTTTGGCGCATATGTTGGAATCGCCTGCGATTCCGGAATTCAAATGGCAAGCGTTGGTGTATTACATTCTGGTGCTCGGCATCATCGCGCTCGCAATTTTCTTCAATCGGCGTCTCGATAACTCGAAAATAGGGCGCGCGTGGGTGGCGATTCGCGAAGACGAAATCGCCGCACAGGCGATGGGCGTGCCGCTGGTTCGCACGAAGCTGGTGGCTTTCGCGACTGGCGCGAGTTTCGCCGGTGTCATGGGCGCGTTGTTTGCGTCCAAGCAGACGTTCATTAGTCCGGAGTCGTTCGACTTTAACCAATCGATTGGCGTGCTGGCGATGGTGGTGCTTGGCGGTTTGGGCTCGATTCGCGGCGCGATTCTGGGCGCAGCCATCGTGACTATTTTGAATTTGCAGGTCCTCAAAGTATTCAGCGTCTGGCTGAACGGTTTGCGCTCGGAAGGCGTCGAAGTTTTCGGCTATTCATTGGCGCATTTGCCGACGCAATTCGAGCCGTCAAAGTACGAACGCTTGATTTTCGGCATCATCCTCATCGCCATGATGCTTTATCGGCCACAGGGGTTGGTGCCGGAGAAGCGTCGCGAGTTGGAATTAAAACGCCATGCGGTAACCGGCGACGTTTCGGTGGATAGGGATCAAGGGCGACCATCATGACCGATGCGCTATTAGAGGCGGTTGGTATTCGCAAATTCTTCGGCGGTTTGGTGGCGGTTAACGACGTGTCGTTCCGCGTCCTACCGCGCGCGATCGTTTCAGTGATCGGGCCGAACGGTGCTGGCAAAACCACCTTCTTCAATTTGATTACCGGCATTTATCGTCCCGACGCCGGGTACATCCGCTTCGACGGACAAAGTTTG
>JAHFQD010000308.1 GCA_023266455.1 Candidatus Muproteobacteria bacterium | reverse complement strand
GTCGGGATGCCGGAACACGCTGACTACCGGCGTATCCATACACACACGCATGCCGCCAATGTCGAGACCGAGAAAATGCGGCGCCAACAAAATGATGCTGCGCTTATCGCGGCGCGCGTGTTCGAAATGTTCACGTCCACGAATCCGTACCAATCGCCGCAAACGCCACGCCGGCGCCCACCACGCAATGCCGCTCTCGAACAAGGCGCGACCGACGCCACGAAAATGCGCGCGTACGATGCGCCGATGTTGACGCGCCGAGAGTTCGACGAAACAGCGCTCGATGTTACGCAGCGCGATGCGACGTCGACTGGTGTGTAGCGCATAAACTAGCATGCCGAATCCACCGCCGATCATGGCGATCAAGGGCAGCGGCAACCACGAAATCGTCCACAACAGAGTCAAGCCGATCCATGTCAGCCAATAACGCGGATGCGCGAAACGAAGCGATTTACCCATACGGTGACGGCCCGTTACCGGGACGTGTTTTAAAGATTTTGAAGGTCCAGCTGTATTGCTCTGGCATCGTGCGGATGCCCTCTTCCAGCGCACGATTCATGCGTGCGGCATTTTTGATTTCATCATCGGACGGAAAATGTTCGAGCGGCGGATAGAGTATCACCTCGATCCCACGTCCCCACGGCAGCACGCGTGCGAAACAAGGCACCACGATCGCGTTGCCTAAACGCGCGAGCCGTCCGAGCGTCGGCAAGGTCGCCATCGGCAGTCCGAAGAACGGAACGAATACGGAATTTTTCGGGCCGTAATCTTTATCCGGCAAATAATAAAAAACGCTGCCTTCTTTCAATACACGCACTACCGGTCGCAAGCCTTGGGCGCGCGTGAACATCTGCGCACCAAAGCGCATCCGACTGAAGTTGAGAAACCATGTCAGCACCGGATCGCCCTGCGGTTTGTACATGCCGAACGTCGGATGTTTTTCCGATAACACCGCACCGCCGAAGTTCATACCGACGCAATGCGGGACGAGCAGAATAATATTGTCGCCGCGCTCGACGTACTCGCGATACAACTCGATGCCGACGAAGCGCGTCATGCGTCGTAGCCGCGAACGCGAATTCCAGGCGAGATGACCGAGATCGGTCACGCTCTGACCGAAGACGACGTAATGTCGCCGCAACAGACGCGCACGCTGACGTTCGGTTTTATCGGGGAAGCACAGGCGCAAATTCACTTGCGCGATACGACGGCGTTTGACGTTAACGAGGTACATGAGCCACCCGAGCGCGGTGCCGATCAACCGCGACAACGGCAGCGGCAACAGTGACAGCGCGCCAAGCGACAGCAGCGCGATCCACGTGCCCCAATACCGCGGCACGAAATAATGGCGTCGCAATTTAACCTGCTGAAAAGCAATTTTGCGGGGCGGAACCCGTTTGCGCGGTGTAACGCTCATGCGAGAAGAATGGGCACCATGGATCGGTTATCGATTATACATGCCGACGCGTCGTTTCTTTGAAAGCCGCGCGCGCTCGGATAGTCTTTGCGCATGAACCTCGGCAAGGATGGACGCGTCGCATTAGCGATGGCATTGGTCGCATGGCTCGCGCTGCTGGCGCTTGGCCAATGGCAGGAACTCGGACAGCGAGTGGAATACCCGCTCCTGGATTGGAGTTTGCGCCAATTAGCGGCGCGGCTGCCGTCCGACCCGGACGTGGTGCTGCTCGATATCGACGAAGCCAGCTTAGACAAAATGGCACCCGACTTCGGGCGTTACCCCTGGACCCGCGCGGTGCATGCTTCTCTGGTCGATGGCTTAGCGCGGCAAAAACCGGCGGCGATCGTATTCGATATTCTCTTCGTCGATCCCGACAAGGAACACGGACAAGACGACGTTTATTTTATTCGCAGCGCGCAACGCGCGAAGAATGTGTTCTTGCCGATGGCGCGGTTGGATCCGCGTGCCGACGGCGAGGGGGTACTGTTGCGCGAAATTCCTGGCTTGGAGCGGGAGCCCGGCGCCAACGACAACACGCGCGCCGCGCTGCTGTTGCCGATGCCCGGCCTGACAGCGACCGGCCGTCTTGGCGCGATCAATATTAAGGAAGACGCGGACGCGATCATCCGGCGCTATCCGATTTACCACACCGTCAATGGCTGGCGGATTCCGTCGCCACCGGTTCGCGTGGCGAAACAGTTGGGCTACACCATCCCCGATGACGAAAACTTGCCACTAGTGTGGCATGGCCCCTACGGCGCTTATCGTACGGTGCCGTTTCACCAGGTGTATTTCGATCTCGAACGCAAACAACCGCAACGACCGCCGCACGAATTCACTAATAAAATCGTCATCATCGGCGCGACCGCGTCGGGTTTGCACGACCTCAAGCTCACGCCCATGGGCGCAGGTTTCCCCGGTCCGGAAATTATCGCCACCGCGATCGACAATCTGAAAAACGGCGAACGGTGGCGCGCGAGCGCACCGTGGACCGGTTCGGCGCTGACGGCCGTATTGCTGCTGGCGCTCGCATTCGCGTTCGCACGCGGCGTCAGTCCGCTGTTCATTGGCTTGGGGATGCTCGGCGTTTCTCTGCTCTTCGCCAGCGGCGCATGGTGGTTCCTGCTGCGACAACGTTATGCCGTGCCAGCGATCGGACCGCTCATTGTCGGCTGGCTTTATTACATCGCGCTAGCCTTGCGCGCTTACCTGCTCGAGCGGCGCAATCGCCAACGCGTGACGCAATTGTTCGGTCGCTTTCTCGATCCGCGCGTGGTGAAGGATCTCGTGGCGCACGGCGACGGGGCGACAGCGACAACCGGACAGAAACGCGAGATTACCGTGTTGTTTTCCGACATCCGCGGCTTCACGACGTTGTCGGAACAAAAATCGCCGCAAGAAGTCGTCGAGTTACTGAATCGTTATTTCAGTCTGCAGGTGGACGTCATCTTTCGTCACCAGGGAACACTGGACAAATATATCGGCGATGCGATCATGGCTTTTTGGGGCGCGCCCACCGATCAGCCGGATCACGCTAAGCGCGCGCTCGCGGCAGCGCGCGATATGGAGCAAACGCTGCTGCGCTTCAAAGAAGAATTGGGTTCGGCC
>JAHFQD010000307.1 GCA_023266455.1 Candidatus Muproteobacteria bacterium | reverse complement strand
CGCGCGGGGCGTCATACCAATAAGAGAGGTCTTCCCAGAGCGGACCGAAAGAAGTGGCGTCGCGAATTGAACGCGCGATGTAAGTGTCGAGCCAGGTCTCACTCACCGAAGCCACTTGCGCCTGAGCGATCGCTTCCGGGCTATCGTGGATCGAGACGGGGACACCGTCGATGGCGAGCGGTTGATAGTCGAATGCATTGTTCGTGACGTGTTGCGCGAGCAGTATCGCGATCGATCCCCGCGCTCTTAATAACATGCCTCGGCCGGGGTTCATTTCATTCCAGACTAGAATGACGTCGCGCGTAACGTCGTAGTAGCGAGTTGCGCCGTCGATGGGGCTATCGGCGACGGCATTCGCGTAGAGAACGTCAATCAAATCGACGTAATGGTCCTGTAACGCTAATCCCAGCTCGACGAGATCGTGCGTCGATTCAAGTTCTTGAAACATGTCGTGAGAATCGCCCAGCCCGGCCGCCTGATAATCTCCGAAAGTTAAACGGGGACTCTGATTGGCGCGACTTATCGCCGCGCCAGCGAGTCGTTGTACCGCAGCTCGATGTCGTTGCTCCGGCGAAACGATTTCCTCAGGTGGCTGACGATCGCGTTTTGGACGTTGGCGCGCTGGTGGCACGTCGACCGTTACGGCGGTTACGTCGATTTCCTCATCGCGGCTTGGCAATTCGATGAATTTGAGTATCGAACGTCGATAGGGAGCGGCAAAAATTTCACGTGGATACACGATCGCCGGATAGCCAAAAATAGGTTGAGCCAAATAAGCGCTGCGCGCCGCAGCAAGTTGCCGCTGCTTGGCTGATATATTTCTGGCCCCGTCTATGCTTAACGCAAGTCTTGCTTCATAAAGGCCCATGTCAAAAATGACTTGATCTCGATCGAAATGCAGAACCTGTCCAAGGTAATCCTCCGTTTGCGCGGCATGCTCGCCCGTATCGTCGATCAATAGCAGGGCGCCGTCGCGGATTTCGAGCCGATGCAGCGGGAAGGCGTCGGTCTGCGGCGAGAATAAGATGAGCGTTGGCGCGGAAATGACAATACCTCCGTCCGAAGGGCGATTTATCCGATACATTTCCGAAAGCGCGGCGACGTCTGCCGAGAGCACGTTTGCCGCTAACTGACCTAAGCCGTTTTCCGCCGCGTGCGGATAGTACAAGCCGAGCGCTTGACCCTTCCATCTATTTAGTGAAAGCACGACCCAATGATGAAAAGGAACGACGCGATTGTCGCGTATTTGTACGCCGCTGGGACTGCCGCTCGGGCCGCAGCAAATATATAAGTGAGGATGTGCTAAGACCAATGCGCCACGAGCTTGGAGCGAATTAACTTGGGGCTTTAGATGTCGCCAGTTGGTTTGGTCGATCGTATTGGAGCCGACCCCCTGCGTTCGTAGCGATGGAGCCAGTACGAGGGGCTCATCGCCACCGCCGAAGCGGCGCGTTGATACATGATCGCGCGAGCCCGTGTCCGCAACATCTGTCGGCGTGGTGTCTTGCGATGCGTCGGATATCGCGAGGCGCCATTGAACTTCGATGCGACGGCCGACGTCGTTCGCATGCACTACGACGTGAC
Organism: Candidatus Muproteobacteria bacterium; assembly: GCA_023266455.1. Taxonomy (GTDB): domain Bacteria; phylum Pseudomonadota; class Gammaproteobacteria; order Acidiferrobacterales; family Sulfurifustaceae; genus JAHFQD01. The sequence goes on along the minus strand of JAHFQD010000307.1, from coordinate 1,486 downwards.
CTAATTCTCGTAACGGTTTTACGATTCTGACATCGGCGGCCGCATCCCTCGGCGTGGGAAGTCTGGCGAGCGCATCTTTAAATTCTTCCAGCTCGTTGCCATAAAAATCGGTGCGTAAAGTAGTAATTTGGCCTTCGAAGTGAGCGATGACAAGCGCGTAAGCTCGGCGCATCAGTTCGGGTAAGTCTTGGTTAAATCGGGCATCGAGCCATAGTTCGCTTTCTGTTTTGACACCGTTCACGACAAAGTTGCGATTGCGTTGCCCCATGGCGTCGATGGCATAAACCACGAAGGAATTGGGATCGCCGGTGTCCAACGATTGTAATTCGATCGATTTGTTCGGCGACTCGACGAGTACTACTGCTCCCGACGCACGTGCTTCGTCCACCGCAAGCTGATTTAACGCTTCGGCCAGGCGGTCTTGGCGTGCGACCAATGTCGTCGCTGGAGGGCCATGCATAATATGTACTTCTTCCGAAAATCCATCTTCTGCGGTAAGCGCTCGATTGATGGCGTCATGTTTGACGGTTAGTCGATTTGTGCGTGCGTTTCTGCGTGGATCCCAGAAAATCGTCACATCGTCGTCGAGATGTTCAGGATCGCTGGAAGGGCGGTACGCCGCGATGATCCGCTGACGTCCATCGTCGGTGATAAGCGATTCGCCTTCGGCGAGTTGTCCTTCCGATAAGTTTTGGTCGACCCAGACGTCGCCCTCGTAAACCTGTGTAATGATGCAGTGCAGACGCACTCGGAAACGAAGTCCCTGAAAATCGAGATCGAACTCTTCTTGAGACAAATCTCCATGTTGGACGTCGGATCCTAACGACTCGATAAAGCGATGCCGGACATTGGGAGCGCGCGTATTCGTCGCACGATACTGGACGACTCTTGCGAGGGTGGCTGGGTTCGCCGCGGCCAGCACGGTTTCAAGGGTATGGTCTTCCAATAGGCGGTGCTGTAGCACGATTTCATTATTAGTGAGCGTGGCGATGGTTTTATCGCTCACGAGCAACGTGTATTCGCTATCGAATTCCTTGTAGCAACGAGTATCCCAAGAGGCGTATACGAATTGATCGGGTAACGTCGGGTGAGGAATGACGGCGATTAGAAACGCCGGCAGGCCATCGTCGGTGTAGAAAGAGGCGCGTGTTCCAGTTCCGACGTGATGTTCGGGCAATATGCGCCTGAGACGCCACTGTCCTCGGGGGCGGTAAAACGACGCTCTACCTATGTAGAAGCGCGCAGCGAGATCCGGAGAACGTAAATGGGCTCTGATCGGATGAACACCGACGACTTCTTGCATCGCGATCAACGGTGTTAAGGCATTGAAAACCATCGATTGGGCGTCGACATCGCGTGCTACGGTCCTCCTTAAATGTCGCGACGACAAAGATTCCAAATGACGCTGCACCGCGTGAGCGACGTTAGGCGACGTAGCGATCCATATTTCTTCTATCGCGCCGTCCTCAAGTTCGCGTCGGAACAC
>JAHFQD010000306.1 GCA_023266455.1 Candidatus Muproteobacteria bacterium | reverse complement strand
CGTCCGAAATCAACGCCTTCGATAATTTCATTTGTTCTTCCCCGGTAACCCTCGGTCCGGCGGAAAACGCCTGATTAGGCAGTACGCGCGAGCGATGAATGATTTGCGTGAAGTTGCCCCCGCCATCGATCTTATTCAGGATCGCCACCGGCAAGGTTCCCGCCGCGCAACGCCCTTCGATGACGCCTTCGTATACTTTGTACCAACTCGAGCTTTCCATAATGACCGGCTGACGCAGCGGATCGAACTCCGCCATCAACGCCAGCGTGCCAAGGTTCGGCGAGCCCATGCCGCAGATTTTTTTGCCATTGAGATTTTTTAGCGACGTTACTTGAGAATTGTCGCGACGTTTGACGACGACGAAAGCGTGTTCATCCGCGAGTTTGACCAGCGTATTGTGCTGCAACCGCGAAATGCGCCAGCTGTTGAAATGCGGTCCGTCGAATACGATGTCGTACTCGCCTTTCGCCATTTCGTTTTGATACGTCAGCCAGCTTTTCGGATGTCGATACTCGACCTTGCGACCGAGGACGCGGGAGAAGTACTGCGCGATGGGTTCATAAAGATGCTTCGCTTCTTCCGAGGCTTCGCGAGGCGGTGCGCTAAATACCAACGCCGGCAATTCCGCCTCTTTCAATGCACCCGACGCATTGATGTCTTGCGAGGCACTGTCGCTTCCGGGCGGTGTGAATGACACTTTGCGATTCGCTGCGCTGTTCGCTTCATCCGCCGCAGAGACCGCGACGGAGAAAGCGAGAGCAGAGATACCAAACGTTAACCGTTTGAACGTCGACATGAGGCTACTCCTTCCTTGTTCGTATTAACTGCAGTCCGTTGCTACGACGTTAGTAATACCCCCACTCAGCTCGCAGATATTGAGCGATGCCGTTGTATTCGGTGTTGCTAGCGGATATCAATTGCTCGCCTTTGAATGTCGAGCGTAGTTTTTCCGTCGGGCCGACCGCGTTTGGAGACGTCAGCGCCATGGCGATCTTCGCTTGCTCTTCGATCGACAGTCGCGGTCCCGCGGAGAACGCTTGATTCGGCATCGGCGCGGTTTTGTGGATGACTTTCATCGCGCCGTTTTTGTCGAGCTTTTGCAGGTTCGCCAAGGGCAGAATGCCGCCCGAGCATTGACCCGACACCACGCCTTCATAAATTTTGTCCCAACCGTCGGTGGGTACGATGTACGGTTGACGCGCCGGATTGTCGAACTGCGACAACAGCACCAAGGCGCCCAGATTCGGCGGCGCGTGCGAGCAGAATCGGCGACCGCCCATTTGACTGACGGTGGCGTACTTTTCGTCTTTGCGCACGATCACCACGAACTCATGGCGTCCAGGAAGCTTGACGAGAATATTGTGATTGAGCTTTTCCGCGCGATAGCTGTTGAAGTGCGGGCCGTCGAAAATCAGGTCGTAGCTGCCCTTCAGCATTTCACTGCGATAAGCGCCCCAGGTACCGGGATGGCGATAAATAATGGTCTTACCGATGGCCTTGCTTAAATATGCCGCGATCGGTGCATAAATTCGTTGTCCCTCTTCCACCGTTTCGCGTGGTGGCGAGGTGAATACCAATACATCCGGATCGCTGCTTTGCGGAATCGAGATGTTGGTGGCGTCGCCCGGTGGGGCGAAGGACGCGCGGGTGTTTTTCGAATCCGCGCTTTGGGCCGGCGTAAGTGCCATGCCGGAGAAAGATAGTACTGCAACAGCGGACAATAGATGTTTGAATGTCATAGCTCCTGCTCCGTTTTTCGGTTTTTATTTCCCCATGAAGAAAACCCTAGCCACCCGCACCCCGCGGGCTCCTTGCCGGGCTCATGTAATCTGTTGAACGTAGCCGAGCTTTCGTTGAAATCCAGCGAATGAAATTAATTGGAAGGCCTGCTCCGACCAGCGGCAGGTGCTGTTATGATGAGTGGCATCATTTTGCTAATGATTTTTTTTCATTACACGAAGTCGATGCTATTTAAAACGGGTTATGCATTTGCGTTGAAAGGTACGCTGGAGTACATATCTGCATGAAAAAATTAAAAAATATTCAATCCGACTTGGGGCCAATGGAAAAAACGAAATCGCGGAAGGATTTGCCCAATACGGGTACGGTTTCGTTATGGGCGTTGTTCTGGATTTTTTTCCGCATCGCTTGCACAAGTTTCGGCGGATTTATGGCGATGATTTCGGTAGTGCAGAACATCATTGTCGAACGTCGTCGCTTGCTGTCGCATCAAGATATGTTGGACGGTGTTTCCTTGGCATCCATTTTGCCAGGACCGGTGGCGGTCAACGTGGTCGCTTACGTCGGTTATCGCTTGCGCGGCGGCCTTGGTGCTTTCGTCAGCGGTGTTGCCGCGGTGTTACCGGCGTTCGCGTTCATCGTGGCGCTGAGTCTCGTTTACTTCCAATGGGGTCAGGTGCCGGCGGTTAGTAAAATCTTCATGGGCTTCGTGCCGGCGGTGGTCGCCATCATCATCGCCGCCGCGTGGAATCTCGGACGCAAATCGATTACGGGAATACTCGAAGGCGTCATCGCGGCGGCGGCGACGCTCGCCCTGGTTTTCATCGGTGGATTTTTCAGTACCTTGATCGTGATCGCCGCGGCCGCGGTTATCGGTTGGTGTTTTTTCCGCGAGGCCGGCGCCGCCACGCCGGTGGTCAAGAAAGCTCAGCGCAAACCGCGCAACAAGAAAAAATCTACGCGTGTGAACCTAAACCTCGGGGTGCTGACGTTGGCGAATACTTCGGTCATGGTCGCGCCGTTGATGAGCGTCGAACCGAGTTTGTTGATGAAGTTGTTCTTCACGTTCACCGGCATGAGCTTGATGTTGTTCGGCGGTGGCTACGTGTTCATTCCGATGATTCAACAAATCGTGGTCGACGGCTATGGCTGGGTGACGCAGCAGGAATTCGTCGATGCAGTGGCGATGGGACAGATTACGCCTGGACCGATTTTGGTGAGCGCTGCCTTTATTGGATTGAAAGTCGCCGGTTTCGCCGGTGCGCTCGTCGCTACCATCGGCATCTTCGCGCCATCGGCGATTTTGATGACCTTATGCACGCGGCTGCTGGA
>JAHFQD010000305.1 GCA_023266455.1 Candidatus Muproteobacteria bacterium | reverse complement strand
TTGGCGCCGCGCGCCTGCGCGTGCTCAAGCGATTCCAAGACCAACACGCCCGCGCCACCGGCGATGACGAAACCGTCGCGTCGCGTATCGTAAGGGCGCGACGCCTTCTGCGGCGTTTCATTATGGGCCGACGACAGCGCGCCCATCGCGTCGAACAACGCCGCGTTGGTCCACGTCGCTTCTTCGGCGCCTCCGCTGAAAACGATGTCTTGTTTGCCGGCGGCGACGATTTCCATAGCGTTACCGATGCAATGCGCCGAGGTCGCGCAGGCGGAGGTGATGCCGTAACTGATTCCCTTGATCTGAAACGCGGTGGTGAGACAGGCCGACACGGTATTCCCCATCGCACGCGGCACCGCGTACGGTGGAATCTTGCTCGCGCCCTTCTGCCGCAACACATCGATAGCGTCGATATGATTAATCGTCGAGCCCGCGCCAGAGCCGATGACGAGCCCGGTGCGCGGATGCGAAACCACGACGTCTGGTAGCGCGGCGTCGATGATGGCTTGGCGCATAGCGTGATACGCGTGCATGGCGCCATCGCCCATAAATCGGCGCAGCTTGCGATCGATCGGCGGTAAATCGGAAACGTCTGGAAGGCCGACGACACAACTACGCATGCCGAGTCGTGCGTACTCTTCCGAAAAGGAAATGCCAGAACGTCCCTCGCGCAACGCCGCGGCGACTCGGTCGAGATTGTTGCCGAGGGGAGAAACGATGCCTATTCCAGTGACGACGACGCGGCGCAAGGGATCGACCAAACCGTTTGACGTGAAAAATAAAACGCACCGAACCGAGATTGGTTCGGTGCGCTGGACGCTTAGAGTTTGCCGAACTCTGCGTTGATGCCTTTAATCAAGGTACCGATCCATTCGGCATATTTCGGATGAATCTTGCCTTGATCGAACTTCATGTTTTCGCTGGAAAGATATTTCACGGTGTAAGTCTTGCTGTTGTAAAGCACTTCCACCGATACGTTGTATTTACCTTTGACGTCGAGATCGAGCTTAACTTTACCCGGTCCTTTATCGAACGCCGTCCAGCCCTTGCCGATTCCACCCGAGCGGATAGCCTTCCTCGCTTCGTCCGCCGAAGGTGCCTTGCCGGAACCGGTGCTGATTTCGACGACTTTATCGTCGGTCGTAACGTTACGCGCCGCCTGTGCCGTGCCAACCATGCAAAACGTCATCAATAAAGCGAACAACCCATACATAAATTTCATCGAACAAACTCCTCGTTTAGCTAAAAATTTTACGAACCTAACTGTGTAGTAATTTCTTTAATCAACTTGCTGACCCAACTTTCATAACGGGCTTCGATCATTTTCTTGCCGCCGGTATTGGGCAACTCGAACCCGGTGCTGCTCACATATTTAACGCTGAGACTATTGCCGGCATAGCTGATGTCGATCACGAGTTGCACTTCGCCATTCCTCGCTTCCTGCTTCACGCGTATTTTGCCCGGCGCGTCGCTGACGATTTTCCATTGGCGCTTTTCGGCAGCGCGTTGGATCGCACCTTTAAGATCGTTCGCCGAGTACGACTTACCAGCCGCGAGCTGATTCTTTTCAAATATATTCAGTGCCACCGGTTCCGCCGCGTACGCCGCGGGCAACACGGCCAACAACGCCGATACCGCCAACATCGTTACTCGATTCATGAATGTCATCGCTTGCTTCTCCTTCATGTTGTGAATCATGTTTGAAAAACGATCGCGCTTACCGTGCGTGCTTGAAGATCAACGAAGTATTGATGCCACCGAAAGCGAAGTTGTTCGACATCACATGCTCGTTATTCATCGTCTTACCGTCGCCGGCGAGGTAGTCCAACTCGCCGCAAGCCGGATCGATCTCGGTGAGATTGATCGTGGGCGCATACCAACCGTCGCGCATCATTTCGATCGTAATCCAGGCTTCGATCGCGCCGCAGGCACCCATCGTGTGCCCGAGATAACTCTTCAGCGAACTGATCGGAATTTTATTGCCGAATATTTTATTCGTCGCCTGCGATTCGGCGAGATCACCGCGATCGGTGGCGGTGCCATGGGCGTTGACATAACCAATAGATGAATTCGGCAACCCGGCATCGTCCAACGCCAACTGCATCGCCACCGCCATGGTCTCGGCTTGCGGCTGCGTCACGTGGGTACCGTCGGAATTGCAGCCGAAGCCGACGATCTCGGCGTAAATCTTGGCACCGCGCGCTTTAGCGTGTTCCATTTCTTCCAGGATCAACGTAGCCGCGCCTTCGCCGACGACGAGACCGTCGCGATTCTTATCGAATGGACGCGGTGTCAATTCCGGATGGTCGTTGCGCGAGCTGGTGGCGAATAAGGTATCGAACACCGTGGTCACGGCGACGTTCAATTCTTCCGATCCGCCAGCAACCATCATTGTCTGCTTGCCGCTGCGGATCGATTCATAGGCGTAACCGATCGCTTGACTCCCCGACGTGCAGGCGCTGCTCGTTGGAATCACGCGCCCGCGTAAACCGAAGAACAAGCCGATATTCACGGCGCCAGTATGGCTCATCATTTGGATATAAGTTGTCGACGTCACGCCCTGCATGCGGCCGGTTTCCATCATGCGACCGAACGCTTGCACCGGATCGATACTGCCGAAAGACGACCCGTAGGCGATACCCATGCGACCGTCTTTGATGCTGGGTTCGTCATGCAAACCGGCGTCGAGCAAAGCGAGTTCCGTCGCCCGCACCGAGAACAGCGCCACGCGTCCCATCGAGCGCACGACGCGCCGCGGGTAATGTTCGGGAGCGTCGAAGCCTTCGATCGGTGCGCCAAGACGGCCGTTAAGATCGGTAAAACGATCCCACTCGGGCATACGACGCACGGCGCTTTTCTTCGCGCGCAAGCGCGTCTGGATTTGGGGCCAATCGGCGCCGAGCGCGGTGATGCCGCCAATCCCGGTGACGACGACGCGTTTCATTAAACGATACCGCCGTTGACGCCGATGACCTGACGCGTGACGTAGGCCGCACCGTCGGACATCAAAAAACTGACCGCCGCCGCGACCTCGTCTGTCGTACCGACGCGTTGCATCGGCACGAACTTGACCGCCTCGTCGAGCATCACGCCT
>JAHFQD010000039.1 GCA_023266455.1 Candidatus Muproteobacteria bacterium | reverse complement strand
AGCCGCAGCAGTACAGCGTCGCCGCGCGTGCGAACAGCAGCTTCAGATGGTCGTTCAGCTCCGTCATGGTGCCGACGGTCGAGCGCGAGGTGCGTACCGGGTTCGTCTGGTCGATGGCGATCGCCGGCGGGATGCCGTCGATACGCTCGGCCGCCGGTTTGTCCATGCGTTCTAAGAACTGACGCGCATAGGGAGAGAACGTCTCGACGTAGCGCCGCTGTCCCTCGGCGTAGACCGTATCGAACGCGAGGGAAGACTTGCCGGAGCCGGATACCCCGGTGACCACGATAAGCTCGTGCAGGGGGAGATCGAGGTCGAATCCCTTCAGATTGTTCTGTCGGGCGCCTTTGATGCGAATAGTCGAATTTGCCATAGTGTCACGAGTACGCGCGAGTCGCTGAAAAACCACGATTTTCCCACATTTCGGGGCGATTTCGCATTCATCGCGTTGTTTTAACTATATTTACCGTTAGTACATAAAAAAACGAAGGCCGGTTCATCTCCCGAGGTGCACTCCCCGATGGGGCTACGCGGAAGATTGCTATTGCTCGTGGTATTCGCGGTTATCCCAGCGTTTGGGGTAATCGGCTATTCCGCGTTAAGCGAACGTAGTTACAACGCCGATGCTGCGCAGAGCAACGCGATGACGTTGGTGCATTTTGTCGCCCATGAACAACGTCGCCTGATCGCCGAAACCGAAGAGTTGTTGAAAGAACTCGCGCAACTTCCGGTGGCGCAGCCGTCGCTGTCGACCGCTTGCAGTCGGGTCATGACGGAAGTCCTCAAGACGCATTCACACTACAACAATATCGGCGTCGCGACGCTGGATGGCGACATCTATTGCAGCGCGTTGCCGATGGCGGAAGGTATTAATATCGCCGACCGAGTGTATTTCCAGCGGACAGTGCGCTCGCGTGCTTTCAGTATCGGCGGTTATCAGATCGGACGTATTACCAGTGAGCCGGCGATTAATTTCGGTTATCCCGTATTAGATGAGAATAAAAAGTTACGCGGCGTTATCTATGTCGCCATGAGCTTGAACGCTATTAACCAAATGATCTCGCAGTTCGAACTGCCGGTTGGTTCGGCGGTGACGATCGTCGACGGCGGTGGCGCCATTCTCGCGCGTCGACCGGATCCGGACATGTGGGGCGGTCTGGCGGTGTTGAAGATGCCGTTGGTGAGTACGATTCTGGAAAATAACGGCCTGGAAGGATCGGCCGAGATCGAAGATTTAGATCGCGTCAGGCGTCTGAGCGCGTTCGCGCCCCTGCATATCGGCAACGAAGGTCGTATCTTTATCGCGGTCGGTGTGCCGACGGAAGTCGCGTTCGGCCACGCCGATCGTCAATTCGCTATCAACCTGATGTTGTTGCTCATGGTCGCGGTGCTGGCCTTCGCTGCCGCATGGTGGGGTGGCAACGCCTTCGTCTTGCGTTCGGTGCAAGCTTTGGCGAACGCCGCTCGCCGTTTGGCGGCGGGCGACATGAGCGCCCGTACCGGCTTAACGCATCGCGACGGCGAAATCGGCGAACTTGCTCGCAGCTTCGACGAGATGGCCGGCGCGTTGCAACGCGTGAATCGCGCCTTGAAGACGTTAAACGCCGGCAATCGCGTCATGGTCTGGGCTGGAAACGAACAGTCTTTATTAAACGAGATGTGCCGCGTCATCGTCGAAGTCGGCGGTTATCGCATGGCTTGGATCGGTTATGCCGAGGAAGACGAACGCCGCACCGTGCGCGCGGTGGCGGAATACGGTTTCGAAGGCGGGTTGCCGGCGCTCACCAAAATGATCGATAGGATCAGTTGGTCGGACAACGAATACGGCCGCGGCGCGGTCGGTACCGCCATCCGCACCGGACAAGTCACGGTCATGCGCGAGCTGGGCAACAATCCCAACATGACGCCCTGGCGCGACGAACTGGTGCGCCGCCAATATGTGTGCCTCGCCGGATTTCCTTTGTGCGTGCACAACCGACCCATCGGCGCATTGGCGATTTATGCGCCGGAAAAAGACGCGTTTAATCAAGAAGAACTCGAGGTGCTGGAAGAAGCTACTAACGACCTCGCGTTCGGCCTGGAAGTGTTGCGCGCGCGCATCGAGAACGACCGTGCGCAAGCGACAATCAAACGCTTGGCGTTTTTCGACCGCCTCACCGGCTTACCGAACCACGCACAGTTCGAAGAACATCTGCGGCGTTCGCTACCCGAAGTAGACGCGCAGAACACTTCGTTGGCGCTGATTGTTTTAGATATCGATCGATTGAACGAAATCAACGACGCGCTCGGTTTTCACCAAGGCGACATGCTGCTGAAAGACGTCGCCGCGCGCATTCGCGACGTGGCGAAGAGCGACGCGATGGTGGCGCGCATGGGCGGCGACGAGTTCGCGGTGGTTTGCGTCGTGAATAACGACGAAGACGCCAGCAGCACGGTGCGTACGATATTAAGTTCGCTGCGCGCGCCGTTCACGCTCGGCGAGCTCTCGCTCAGCATCAACGCCGTCGCCGGCATCTCGTTATTTCCGCGCGACAGCACCGACGCCACGCAACTGATGCGGCGCGCCGACGTGGCGTTGCGGCAAGCGAAGAAGACCGGCAAGGACTTCATGTTCTATGCCTCGGAACAGGACAAGAACAGCGCGCAACATTTGGTGCTCGCTGGTGAACTGCGACGCACAATCGAAGCCGGTGAATTGGTGCTTTATTATCAGCCGAAGTTCGAAATCCCGAGCGGCCGCGTCTGCGGTGTGGAAGCGCTGGTGCGCTGGCCGCATCCGGCGCGCGGCATCATTTCGCCGGAAGACTTCATCGGCCTCGCGGAACATACCGGTTTGATCAAACCGCTCACCGATTGGGTCATCGCCGCGGCGTTGCGGCAATCGGTGATGTGGCGCGAGGTGGGCATTGTGTTGCCGATCGCCATCAATTTGTCGCCGCGTAACCTGCGCGACGTCGAGTTGGTCGATAAGGTCGCGCGTTTGATTCAAGCCTACGGCGCGGAGGCGGGCTGGTTGCAGGTGGAGATCACCGAGGGCGCGATGATGGAAGATCCCGAAGGCGCGCTTAGCATCTTGCGGCAGTTGAATAATATGGACATCACCATGTCCATCGACGATTTCGGCACCGGTTTTTCGTCGTTGAGTTACATCAAGAAACTACCGGTGGACGAAGTGAAGATCGACAAGTCGTTTGTCATGGACATGTTGAACAACGCCGACTCCGCCGCCATCGTGCGTTCAACCATCGACCTGGCGCACGATCTGGGGCTGCGCGTTGTCGCCGAAGGCGTCGAAAGCGACGCCATTCTAGAGCGGTTGATCGAACAAGGTTGCGACGTTGCCCAAGGTTACTTCTTCAGTAAGCCGTTGCCGCCGGAGCAATTCCGCAGCTGGTTCGAAGACTATACTGGCGGTCCCGGACGTATCAGTAAAAAACCCCCCGTACAGCGCCGCCAAGCACGGTAAGTCAATTCGCGCGCAAAACGCATTCTATTTTATGCGCGGCTATAGTTGTGAATAACGCTTAATTAAAGAGTGCCGTCATGGGGCGTTTCACGCCGAGCCTGCGCGGGCGATTGCTTTTATTAATCTTCCTGGCCGTGTTGCCGGCGTTCGGCGTCATCGGCTATTCGACGCTGATCGAGCGCCAACGCGCGGCCGAGGACGCCAAGGAAGAAGCGCGCACCGTCGTGCGTTCGTTGGCGCGCGAGCAAGGACGGCTGATCGATTTGACGCGACAGCTGCTGCTAAGTTTGGCGCAATCGCCGCTGGTGATGCCGAACACACAGTCGGACGCTTGCAATCGCCGCTTGGTGGAAATCCAAAAATCGTATCCCTACTACGCTAACGTCGGCGTGGCCTTGGCCGACGGTTCGATTTTTTGTCACACCAATTATGCGAATTTGAAAAAGACCTCGAATATTTCCGATCGCACTTATTTCCAGCGCGCTGTGCGGCAACGGGGATTTAGCATCGGCGATTATCAAATCGGACGCGTGAGCGGCCAACCGGTTCTCGGTTTCGGCTACGCGATTTCCGACCCCGAGCAGAATGTGCAAAGCGTCTTGTTCGCTTCGCTTGAACTTAGTTGGTTCGAGAAAACCGTGACACAGATCGCGTTGCCGGCTGGCTCGGTCGCGTTCGTCATTGATTCCAGCGGTACGGTATTGACTCATCGGCCGGAACTCGTGGTCGCTGGTTTCGACGCGCGTAAGGTAGCGGTGGTGAGGACGATTCTTTCTTGGCGCAGAGAAGGAACTGTCGAAGCCGAGGGAGTGGACGGCGTGAACCGACTCTACGCGTTCGCACCTTTATACGAGAGCGGTGTCAACAACGTTTATGTGGCGGTCGGCATTCCGCTGGAAACGGCGTTCGCCGATTCGAATCGAGATTTTTTCCGCAGCATCGGTTTACTACTGATCGCCGCGGTGTTGACCTTGGTCGCGGCTTGGTTCGGTGGCGATGCCTTCGTGTTGAAACCGGTGAGCGCGCTCGCTACCGCGGCGCGTCGGTTAACCGCCGGCGAAATGAACGCGCGTACCGGTTTGGCGCATGGTAACGACGAGCTCGGACAAATTGCTGGCAGTTTCGACGAAATGGCTGGAACCCTGCAGCGTACGAATCGAGCGTTGAAAACCTTGAGTGCCGGCAGCCGCGCGATGGCGCGCGCCTCGGATGAACAGGCATTGCTGAACGAAATGTGCCGCGTGATCGTCGACGTCGGCGGTTATCGATCGGCGAGTATTTTTCTTGCGGAGAAAGATGAAGTTAAGACCGTGCAACCTGTGGCGGAAGCCGGTTTCGAGGGCGGGATGACGGAATTGAAACAGATGATGAAGGGGCGGACCTGGGCCGACACCGAACTCGGAAGTGGCGCCATCGGTACCTCGATTCGCACCGGAAAATATTGCGTTATGCGCGATATCTCGCATAACCCTAGAACCCTACCTTGGCGCGAAGAATCGGCGCGACGTGGTTACGCTTCCGTCGCCGCGTTTCCGATAATCGTGCAGCGTGAAACCGTCGGTGCGTTGGCAATTTACGCGCCGGAGGCGGATGCATTCGACGATGAAGAAGTGGGTGTGTTAGATCAAGCGGCGACCGATCTGGCGTTCGGTATCGATAGTTTGCGTACGCGCGTCCAAAGCACGCGCGCGCAGGCGACGATTCAACACATGTCGCGCTTCGACCGTATTACCGGATTGCCGAATCATGCGCAGTTCCAAGAAGATTTGCGTCGCACCTTGTCCCAATTCGACACCACGCGCGGATCGCTGGCGCTGGTGGTGCTCGGTCTTGATCGTTTGCACGAGATCAACGACGCGCTCGGCTTTGCGCAGGGAGATTTATTATTGAAGGAAGTCGGCACACGGATTCGCGCGGCGGCGCATACGGAGGCGATCGTGGCGCGCATGCGCGGCGACGAATTCGCGGTGTTGGCGCCGGTACGCGACGCTACCGAAGCGGGAGACATCGCGCGTCACGTATTGAGCGCGTTTCGCGCGCCGTTCGCGACCGGCGAGCTGGAAATCGCGGTGACGGCGGCCGCGGGCATTTCGTTATTTCCACAACACGGTTCAGAAGCGACGCAGTTAATGCGCTGCGCCGACGTCGCCATGCGTCAGGCGAAAAAATTCGGCGAAGATTTTGTCTTCTACGCCGTCGAGCAGGACGCGCACAGCGCGAAGCGCTTGTTGCTCGCTGGCGAACTTAAGCGCGCGATCGAGTCGGGTGAGCTGGTTTTGTATTACCAGCCCAAACTCGAAATCCCCAGCGGTCGCGTCTGCGGCATCGAAGCCCTGGTGCGCTGGAAGCATCCGACGCGCGGCATGATTTTCCCTGACGACTTCATCGAGTTGGCGGAGCACACCGGATTGATCAAACCATTGACCGATTGGGTCATCGGCGAAGCGCTGCGTCAATCCGCGCTTTGGCGACAGCAGAACATCACGTTACCGATCGCGGTGAATTTGTCGCCACGCAATCTGCGCGACAGCGAGCTCATGGACAAAATCGCGCGTCTGCTTGCGGTGCACGGTACGCAAGCCGGACAGTTCGAAATCGAAATCACCGAAGGTGCGGTGATGGAGGATCCCGCCAGCGCGCTCGCCATGTTGACGCGCCTGAGCGACATGGGTATCGCGCTTTTCATCGACGATTTCGGCACCGGTTACTCGTCCTTGAGCTACCTGAAAAAATTACCGGTGGACGCGGTCAAGATCGATAAATCATTCGTGATGGATATGTTGACGAACAACGACTCCGCGGCCATCGTGCATTCAACCATCGATTTAGCGCACGACTTGGGACTGAAGGTCGTCGCCGAGGGCGTAGAGAACGACGCCATCTTGCGACGACTCGCTGCGCGGGGTTGCGACGTGGCGCAAGGTTACTTCTTCAGCAAGCCGGTACCGGCGGATCAATTCAAGACCTGGCTCGAGCGCCATTCAGCGACCGACGAAGCGTAAGCCCGCGCTATTGACGGCAAGCAGCGCAGCGGCTGCAATACCGGCCTGGATAATCCACAGGAAGTGTCATGCCCGCCAAGGACAGCGTTCTCTTCACGCCATTTACCATCGGTAAACTCGTTGTCTCCGGCAGAGTCGCCAAGACCGCCACTTCCGAGACCCGCGCATCCGCGGCCGGGGTCGCCGGACAAGAATTAATCGACTTCTATCGGCCGATGGCACAGGCCGGCACGCCATTGATCATCACCGGCAATATCTATGTCAGCGCCGACGGCAAATCGACGCCGATGCAAACCGGCATCGAAGACGATGGCAAGATTCCGGGATTAATGCGATTGGTCGACGCTGTGCACGAACACGGTTCGAAGATTTTCGCGCAGCTCAATCATTGTGGCCGCCAAGTCGTACCGAACGCGATCGGTTCGACGGAGGCGGTGTCGGCCTCCGCTGTGACCGAATTGATTGTCGGTACGCGTCCGCGTCCGCTGACGATCGCCGAGATCGAACGTATCGTCGAGCAATTCGTCGACGCGGCTGTGCGCTGCCAGAAAGCCGGTTTCGACGGTGTGCAGCTCCATGCTGCGCATGGTTATCTCATCAACCAATTTCTAACCCCGCATACCAACCGTCGCAACGACGCCTACGGCGGCTCTTCGGAAAATCGCACGCGCTTGTTGCGCGATGTGTATCGCGCGGTGCGCGCACGCGTGGGCAAAGATTATCCGGTGATCGTGAAGCTCAATGGATCGGACTATCTGCCGTTGCGGCGCGGCTTGCGTACGCCGGAACTCGTCGATATCGCGAAAATGTTGGAGCGTGAAGGCGTCGACGCGGTCGAAGTTTCAGTCGGCCACTACGAATCGGGATTTCCGATGGTGCGCGGCACATTCGGTCGTTGTCTCTGGAACATGCTGCACGGTAGCGTACGTTACTTACCGACGGTGCGGAAAATGTTATTCAATTTGTTTTGGCCGATCGTGGTGTTGGTGTCCAATATCGTTTGGCCGCGGCGCGAAGGATTCAATCTGGGCTACGCGCATCGTTTCAAGCAAGCGTTGTCGATCCCGGTCATTTGCGTCGGTGGTTTTTTAACCCGCGATGCGATGCAGGCGGCGATCGAGATGGGCGCTTGCGACGCGGTCGCGGTCGGTCGTGGGCTTATCGCCAATCCGTTTTTGTATCGCCAACTGCGGGAGGATTTACCGGGACCGACCTGCGTCGACTGTAACGCTTGCGTAGGACATATCGGCTCGCGTCCGCTCGACTGTTATCACCCGCGCGTGCGCGCAGAAAAGGACGCGATGTTGGCGACGGACGCGGCGCTCGCCGTGAAGCGTGCGCCGCAGCGCGTGGAGTCCGAATTGGTGCAGTGATGAGATGACGGGTGGGCAGCGCCCACCCGTTTTTTAAGCGGCGATTTCTTTCGTGCGCTTGAAGCTGTCGCGCAGACCGCTGATCAATAAGAACAAGCCGGGGATCAACACCAGACCATACGATAACCACGCGCCGTACTGTCCTTCCGGTCCGTAGGGTTCGGTGGCGTTATGCCAATAGCTGTTGTCGATACCGGGTAACGCGCCGGCTTCGGTGTATTCATGGAATGCGTAGATCACCAGTTGCACTGAAAACATCACCATGAACACGGCAGTGACTTGGAAGAAGCGCGATAAGTTGATGCGATGTCCGAACTTCGCCCATAGGAATGCCATGATACCGGCAAGGATGACGCCGAGGATGCCGCCGAGGACGAGGTGTTCCATGTCGGTTTGCGTCGACAGTGAGGCGACCATGGTCGCGGCTTCTATGCCCTCACGTCCGATCATCAGCACGGCGAACGCGAATACGGCCCACCAGGCTGCTTTGCGAGTGCCGGTGTTAGCGGCGTCTAGTTTCTGGCGGATTTCTTTACCCATGTGTTTTCCCATACGTAGCATGTGCACCGTGCAGCCAATCACCAAAACGGCTGCCGCTAACGCGAGCCACGCTTCCCAGATCGGCGTCATGGCGCCGACGCGCGCCAATACGACGCCCAGCGCGATCGACAGCACGACGGCCACGGCGGTGCCCGAACGCAACGCGCCGATCAACAGCGATTGGCTGGTTTTATGGAGGTAAGTGGAGGCGATCGCCACAATCAGAAACGCTTCGATGCCTTCGCGTAGGGTAATCATCATTACTGAATACATGCGTTGAATTCTCCGCTGGGAGGGCCGTGCCAATAGGTATCGTTAACGGCGACGGATTATCCTTGAGCCTTAAGTTAAATGCAAATGGTTCTCATTCATAATTATAGCCGAGCCTAGAACCTTACAAATTAAACGTTCTGCATCGATAATCAGAGAGAACATTTCCGACCTTTTTTAAGCGCAGAAACCCGTGGATCAGGAGTCATATCAAGCAATCGCGAGCTTGGCTGAGCAGTATCGTGCCGGCCAATTGACGCCACCCGTGTATGCCGCGCGCTACGTGTTGTGCTGGCAATTCATCCGCCACGGTAAAACGGTCGCGCAGCGGCGTTCGCGTCAGCACCCAAAACCCGATGGCGCTGCATGGTTGGCGCAACTGGATAGTTTGTCGTCATGCGCGGCGACGACGCGGTTAATCGAAATATTGGAACGGTATGATCTACGCCGCGTCAGTCGACGCGTCGGCATCGCGCTGGCGGGTTGGTTGCGTGGCACGTGGCCGCTGACGCTGCATGAAACTGTGCCGAGTGCGCGCGAGATTCTCCGTATGCAAATCCACGGAACGCGCGCCGTGACGGTGATCGCGGATTATCCGCGGTTGGTGCAGCCGATCGAAGACAAGCCGGACGCGTTCGCCTTCGTGTGTCACGACCTGGAACACGCCTGGCAATTTTTTCACGATCCCGAGTGGCATGTGGCGCAGCGCCGCTTTGCATATGAACTGGACGGCGCGATTGAGCACGGCGTGTTCGCGGATTACTTGCATGATCCGTTATTCGAAGAGAAATTTAATTATCTCGCGGCCGACATGAACACGCACGTCGCGCACAGTATCCAATATCTACGCGCGATCCTATTGGAGTGTTTATTACGTTTCGAATGCAAAGGACCGCGTGAGCAACTTTCCGACGGCGCGCGCGAGCGCCTCACCAACTGTTTGGCGAATTTTAGCGAGCCGGCGGTTTCTTAATGGCGAGTATCGCTGTGCTAGGTTGTTGCAACGAATTCGAATAGGAGATGGTCGGTCATGAAACCCAATGCGTTTTCGCGTCGGCGTTTTCTTCAGTTCGCCGCCGTCGCTGGCGGCGCATTAGCGATTAGTGCCGTCAGCCGTGTCGCGCGCGCCGAGGAGACACCGCCAGCATTACGCGCGCGTGCGATCGCATTGCTCGAATCGACGCTGTCGGTGGACATCCACAGCCATGCCGGCGGTATCCTCAGCCGCGGTTTGAAGACATTCAACGTCGGTGCGCAAATGAAACAAGGGCGAGTGTCGGCGATTTGTTTATCGCTGGTGTCGGATAGCCCGGTGCTCGGCCATACCACGACGAAAATATACGCCGGACGTCAACCCAAACCTGGCGAGTTGCACGCGCATATGTTGGAGCGCATGGATTTGGCTGATCGCCTCATCAAGCAATACGATATGGCGCGTAT
>JAHFQD010000038.1 GCA_023266455.1 Candidatus Muproteobacteria bacterium | reverse complement strand
ACCAGTGGCGCTTTGCTTAGGGCATAAATATCGGCGACTGTTTTCAGCAGTTCTTTCTCAACCAACTGCCCGACAAGTTTATCGCCCAGTCCTTGAATATCCATCGCGTGCCGCGACGCGAAGTGCAAAATCGCCCCCATGCGCTGCGCCGGACAATACAGACCACCCATGCAACGATAAGCTACCTCGCCTTCCTCGCGTAGGACCTGCGATCCGCACACGGGACACTTATCGGGCATATGCCACTTATGCGTTCGCCCTGGACGCTTTTCTTTAATGACGCCGACGATCTCCGGAATCACGTCGCCTGCACGGCGGATAATAACGGTGTCGCCGACGCGGACGTCTTTGCGTTCGAGATCGTCGATGTTATGCAACGTGGCGTTGCTGACCGTCACGCCGCTGACCTGCACCGGTTTGAGTTTCGCGATCGGCGTGACCACGCCAGTACGGCCGACCGATGGCCAGATTTCTTCGACGACAGTGGTCTCTTCATGCGCCGGCAGTTTGTGCGCCACCGCCCAGCGCGGGGCGCGCGCGGTGAAGCCGAGCAAATCGCGCGCGCGCAAATCGTCGACTTTATAAACCACGCCGTCGATTTCGAACGGTAAGTCATTGCGCCGTTCCAGCATGTTTCGGTAATACGTCAAGCACTCGTCGACGCCGCGTGCGATTTGAAAATATTCGCTCTTGCGAAATCCCCAGTCCTGCAATTTCTCGACGACCTCGGAATAATGACGCGCGATCGGTTCGGAAACGTTGCCGAATCCCCACAAGAAAAACGCCAACGGTCGCGCCGCGGTCATTTTCGGATCGAGCTGGCGCAACGAACCGGCGGCGGCGTTACGTGGGTTAGCGAAAATTTTTCCGCCGCGTTGCAGTTGCTCCGCGTTCATACGCTCGAAATCTTTTTTCGGAATTACGATCTCGCCGCGCACTTCTAATATTTTTGGCCAACCCGCGCCGCGCAAGCGTAGCGGCACGGTTTTGATCGTGCGCACATTGGCGGTAACGTCTTCGCCGGTTTCGCCGTCACCGCGTGTGCCGGCGCCAACGAGCAAGCCGTCTTCATAACGCAAGCTGATGGACGTACCGTCGAATTTCGGTTCGATCACGTAATCAACGTGTTCTTTCTCCAATCCCTGACGCACGCGCCGATCCCACTCGTGCACTTCCTCATCGTTAAAGGCGTTGTCCATAGACAACATCGGCACGTCGTGATGTACCTTGCCGAAATCTTCAGAGGGCTTGGCGCCGACGCGCTGCGTCGGCGAATCGGGTGTCGCTAACTGGGGATAGGTCGTTTCGATTTGCTGCAACTCGCGCAATAACCGATCGTATTCGGCGTCCGAGACGACCGGCGCGTCGAGGACGTAATAGCGGTAATTATGCTCATCAAGCTCGCGCCGTAGTTCTTGCGCGCGTTGGCGGACGGTATCAATCGCTGACATGGATCGTTGCTAAAAAAAGAAGACCGAGAGGATAACGCGATGCGCGCGTCCGGTAAAACCTTGGGTATGACGGAGGATTAATCGACCGCCTCGTCGGCGAACAACCGCAGTGCCGTCTGGCTGCCGGGCACAATGCCGCGAGCGCGCATGCGTTCTTCAATCGCTTCGATTTGGCGACGGATCGCGTTCGTACCGTCGTTGGTCAACGGCCGGCGTGTTTGGTCATGAATCTGTCCATTCAGCGTTTCCGCCAACCCTTGCGCCGCCGTGATCATTTTGTCGAATACCATCGCCGGGCGATGCGCGCACGGCACGCTCATGAAGAATGTCACGCCAGTGGTATCGAAACCGTCCCACTGACCCGCCGGAAATTCTCCGGAACCGGTCAGGTTGGCCAAGCTGAACAAATGCCGGCAACCCGGCGAAAAATCGTTCTTCATATGAAAGATGCTGCGCGCGCCCCATTGCATGCCCAGTTTGCGCGCGCCGTGTTCCAGCATCCTGCCTTTAAACTGCGCGCCTTCGAGCGCCATGATATGTATCGCGGCGATCACGTCGTATTCCTCGCAGAAGCGATGTAAATCCGCCGCACGCGGGATCGCTTCTTCGAACGACATCGAGAATTGCGTGCGCCGATACAACGTATCCGCGAGCCGCAATCCGACTTGGGAAAATTTATTTAGTTCTGATTCGTCGATCGGACCGCGCGAATCGACCAATTGAATCGACAATGCCAGATCACCGTAGCGCGTGCGTTGCGAGTCGTATTGCAGTTCAGTCCACAGGTCCGATTCGACGCGACAGCCGTACAGCCGATGCGGTTTTTCTAATTCGTATTCGTGCTGTTTATAAACGCCGAGTGCGACGTCACGCATCACGCTGGATTCAGCGGGCAAGCGCAAAATGAAGTCGACTTTGTCGTCTGGCACCGCCGAACGGCTCAAATTAACCAAGGGCGTGCGACGACTCAAACCAGGACCGAGGTTAAGCGGCATGGTCGCCACTTCCTCGATCGTTTCCAACTCTTCTTGCATGGAATTACGTGTAACAGCAGATGGCGGCGCCTCGACCACGCTATCCGTTCCGACAGTACGCTTTCCGGCGGCCGCCTTCGACAGAGGGTCGAAATCGAGGCCGGAGACGGGTTCAAGACGTTGCGACGCCGTCGATGAAGACGGCGCCGCGGTGAGGTTTTGATTACGGCGACGGCGCAGACGCGCGCCGTCGAGGGTATGAAACGCGATAACCGCGACGATAACAATTCCGATTATGAGGAGCGCATAACGCAATGCCATTAATTCGCGACCATGGCTAGCGCCTGGTCTACGTCCACTGCGACAAGGCGCGAAACACCGGGTTCAGACATCGTGACACCAAGCAAAATATCCGCCATTTCCATCGTTATCTTATTATGGCTGATGTACATAAGCTGCGTGCGCGCCGACATGGTTTTTAGGGTTTCGCAGTAACGCTGCACGTTTACGTCATCAAGCGGCGCGTCCACTTCGTCCAACAAGCAAAACGGTGCGGGATTCAGCTCAAATATAGAGAATAGCAAGGCTACCGCGGTCAACGCTTTCTCGCCGCCGGACAGCAGATGAATGGTACTGTTGCGCTTGCCCGGCGGACGCGCCATCACCGACACGCCCGTTTCCAGCATATCGGGCTCGGTCAGATCGAGATACGCGCTGCCACCACCGAATAATTGCGGGAAAAATTGCTGAAAACCGTTGTTGACCTGGTCGAAGGTTTCCTTGAAACGAGTACGAGTCTCCCCGTCCATTTTACGGATCGCCTCTTCCAGCGTTTCCAAGGCTTGTGATAAGTCTTCGTACTGGTTGTCCAGAAAGCCTTTACGCGTGCTGGCTTCCTCGAATTCCTCGATAGCGACTAAATTGATCGGACCCAATCGATCGATGCGGTTCGTGGTTTTTTCCAAACGTTCGATCCACTCCGGCTCGCTGGCTTCGGGCGGCAAATCGTGTGCTACCTCTTCCACTACCGCGCCCGCTTCGCGCGACTGTTCAACCACGGTGTCGCGGCGAACCAGGTGCGACTCACGCGCCACACGCTCCGCCTCAAGCTGCTCGCGCGCTGCTTGGGCTTCGCGTTCGGCTTGCGTGCGCGCTTGTTCCTGCGTGCGAATGGCGGCGTCCAATTCCAAGACGGCCTGACGTGCCGCCGACAACCGCTCTTCGATACCCAAACGTTGTTGCAGTAATTCGTCCAGCTTTTGTTTGAATTCAATATCGGGCTGTTTGTCTTCGGCCAACGCGCGCTGCAATTCTTCGCGGCGCGTCGTCAGTGTCGTCAATTGACTATCGAGACGCTCGATGCTGGCGCGCGTCGCATTCAATTCCGTTTGACGCGCTTCGCGTTCGATTTCCAAACGATGCATCGCGTCGCGCGCTTCGGTCTCGGCCGTGCGCGCGCGATTCAACTCCGTATGCACCGTCTCGCGCTGAGCGGACAATTCCGCGCGGCGCGTTTCAATCGTCGGGAGATCGGCTTCAGCGCGCGTGGCGCCAGCGCGTGCCGTTTCCAGCACTGCGCTGTCCAACTCCATCTGTGATTCGACTTCGCCGAGTTCCCGCGCGACCGCTTCTGCACGCTGCGAGACCTGGGTCAACTGCGCTTCGAACGAACCCAACTGCTGGCGAACTTGTGCGCGATTGCGATTGAGTTCGTTGAGCTGGCGACCGCGCTCGTCGCGACGACGTTCTAAATCGGACACATCGGTGGCGAGCTGCGTCAGCTGCGTTTGTATTTGGTTCAAATCGCCGCGCAACGCGTCGGTTTGTTCCTGCAAACGTTCGATTTCCTGTTGCCGCGACAGCATGCCTGTCGCTTCGCCGTTATCCGCGCCCAACCGCAACCAATTACGACCGACGCGGTCGCCTGCGCGCGTGACGATGGATTCATGCGAACTCAACTCGTCGCGCATCGCGAACGCTTGCTCTAACGTTTCCGCGAGATACACGCCGTCGAGCAGCGGCGCCAGATCGAAATCGGCCGACACTTTGCCCAACAGATCCGGGCGCGACGATTGCGCGCGCGCGGATGGCGTCGCTTTAAGATCGAACAAGGTAACGCTGGTATGTTCCGGCGGTTGTTCGTCGATCGTGCTCAAGCCGTCGACGCAAAGCGCGACGAGATCGGCGCCGAGTACGCGCTCCACCGCCTTTTCCCAGCCGCTTTCAACACGCAGCCGATTGGCGAGACGCGGGGCTTGTGCCAGCCGATGTTTGTTCAACCACGCGGTTAAGGTCGCATCGTCACGGCGTTCCGCAGCCGCTTGTAACTCTCTCAACGACACCAGGCGCGCATCCGCACCGTTCAATTCCGTGCGTTTGGTCTCCAACGCCTTCGACAATTCTTCGCGGCGCGTACGCGCGCTACGAAACTGTGTTTCGATGTCGCTCAGTTCGCTTTCCTGCATCGTGCAAATCTCATCGAGATCCGCGGCTTCGGTGCGAAGTTTCTCCACCGGCAATTCGGAACGGCGCTCTTCCAACTTGCGCGCTTCTTCCTGCAAGCGCACGCGACGGCTTTCAAGACGCGCAACATGTTCTTCAAGCTGCAATACGCGCGTGGTTTCGATTTCGCGCAAGCGTTGACTCTCCGCCGCTTGGGCGTTGAACGCGTCCCATTGTTTCTGCCACTCGGCGAGCGCTTGCTCAGCCGCGGCGCGCGCGACGACAGCAGCGTCGCGCGCTTGCGTGCGTTCGGCCAACTGCGGCGCGACTTGTTCCAACGCACGCGTCAATTCGTCCAAGCGGGCGCGATCGACGTTCAGATGTTCCGAGGCTTCGGCGTAACTATTTTCCAGTTGCTCTTGTTCGCGCTTCTGCTGCGCGCGCGTTTCGCGCGCGTGTTCGATAGCTTGCTCGATACGGCTGATCTCACCGCCGACGCCATAGAACTCCGCCTGTACGGCGTTGAACGCTTCGTTGGCCTCGATCTGGCCTTGGCGTAAATTTTCGATTTCCGCTTCGATAGCACGTTGACGTGCGAGCGCTTCATCCACTGCGTTTTGGTGCGTCGCCAGTTCGCGATCGTGCGTTTGCAGTTTTTGATCCAAATCACGCCAGCGAAGCGCGAGCAATTGCGCCTTCACCAAACGTTCTTCTTGTTTCAGCTCTTTATATTTCGCCGCCGCTTTCGATTGGCGTTGCAGCTTGTCGATCTGGGTTTCGAGTTCGTTGCGAATATCTTGGACGCGCGCCAAATTCTCGCGCGCATGACGAATGCGGTTTTCGGTTTCGCGGCGACGTTCTTTGTAACGTGAGATGCCCGCAGCTTCTTCGATAAATCCGCGCAACTCTTCCGGCTTCGCTTCGACGATGCGCGTGACCATGCCTTGTTCGATGATCGAATACGCGCGCGGTCCTAAGCCCGTGCCAAGGAACAAGTCCGTGATATCCTTGCGCCGGCATTTGACCTTATTAAGGTAGTAATCGGACTGACCGTCGCGGCCCGCTTCGCGTCGGATCGAAATTTCGGCGTACGCGGCATACTGACCGCCCGCGCGACCTTCGGCGTTATCGAACAACAATTCGACCGAGGCCTGCGCCACCGGTTTGCGATTGTTCGAGCCGTTGAAGATAACGTCCGCCATGGAGTCGCCGCGCAAATGCTTGGCCGAGCTTTCGCCCATGACCCAGCGAATGGCGTCGATGATGTTCGATTTACCGCAACCGTTCGGACCGACAATGCCGATGAGGCTCGCGGAAACGGGGATTGTGGTGGGTTCGACGAAGGATTTAAAACCGGAAAGCTTGATCGTCTTCAGCCGCATCGGGCGGTTAACCTCTTTAGTCAGTAAGACGCGGTTAATATGACGGCGGCCCGTGTAAACGGGCCGCCGGTATGACTACAATTCTAATCGGAACGTACGGAATAAATACATCCCTTATGTCGACAAAACCGAGCAAACAACTCGAGACGTTTCCTAATCCGCATCCGGATCGCGATTATATCATCGAGATCACCGCGCCCGAGTTCACCTGTCTGTGCCCGAAGACCGGACAGCCGGATTTCGCCACGCTCTATCTTGAGTACGTTCCCGACAAACTGTGCGTGGAATTAAAATCGCTCAAGCTCTACGTCTGGTCCTACCGTAACGAAGGCCATTTCCACGAAGACGTTACCAACCGCATCCTGAGCGACCTGATCTCCGCGACCAAGCCGCGCTACATGCGACTGCGCGCCGAGTTCTACGTCCGCGGCGGCGTTTATACCAACGTCGAAGTCGAACACCGCAAAGGTGGCTGGCAACCGCTACCGCCGACGCCAGATCTACCGCGCGAAGTGATGGAAGAAAAAGCGCCCGACGATAAACCGGCGGCCGAAACCGCCGAAGGCGCGCCGAAACGTAAAGAAGACACGGATTTCCATGCGGTGCAACAAGCGATCTCGCGTTCCAAACGCGGCAGTAGCGCACGCGCGGCGCCGCCGCCGACCGCCGCCACGCCCGCACCGACACCAACACCTCCCCCACCGCCACCGGCCCCAAAAGCGCCGCCGAAAGATATTTTCGTCGGTATCGATGTGGGCACCACCAGCTGCCGCGCCTGTGCCATCAACGCAAAAGGTATTGTGCTGGCTGAAACCCAAGCGCCAATTCCACAACCGGTGCACAACGGCGACGAGATCACTCAAGATCCTTCGCAATGGTGGAAAGCCGTCACGCATTGTTTGCAGCACTTGTTTACCCAAGTCAGTCCGGCGCAAGTTCATACGATCGCCGTCGACGGCACGTCGGGAACGTTTTTGTTGACCGATGACAAAGGCAACCCGATTACGCCGGCGATTATGTACAACGATCGACGCTCCGCAGCGGAAGCCGAGACCATCGCCTCGGTCGCAGACGCCGACAGCGGCGCGCAGGGTCCGTCCAGCAGCCTGGCGAAACTCCTGTGGATGCAATCGCACAAACTCGATCAACGTGCGCATCATCTCGCGCACCAAGCAGATTGGATCGCCTCGCGGCTCACTGGCCTCAACGGCCACAGCGACTATGCCAACTGCCTTAAATTGGGCTTCGATCAACAACGCCAAGCCTGGCCGGATTGGTTTAAGAACATCGGCATAAACGAAACGCTACTACCGCAAGTGCACGCACCGGGCGAACCGATCGCCCCCGTCGGCACCGAAGCGGCGAAGCTGTTCAACCTCCCTGCGGACACGATGGTCGTCGCCGGCGCCACCGACGGTGTTGCGTCGTTCATCGCCACCGGCGCGCATCTGCCCGGTCACGGCGTCACCGCGCTCGGCAGCACGTTAGCACTCAAACTCTTGTCCGATAAACCGATCTTCTCGGCCGAACACGGCGTTTACAGCCACCGACTCGGCAAATACTGGCTCGGTGGCGGCGCTTCCAACACCGGCGGCGCCGTGCTACTGCAATACTTCAAAGTCGAACAGATGCGCGAGATGACGCCGATGCTCGATTCCGAACACCCTACCGAGCTCGACTACTACCCGTTGCCCGATATCGGCGAACGCTTCCCGATCAACGACCCAACGCTGGAACCGAAATTCGAGCCGTTACCCGCGGACAGCGTGACCTTCTTCCAGGGCATGCTTGAGGGCATCGCGCGTATCGAAGCCATGGGATATGAAGTCCTACATCAGAAAGGCGCACCGAAAATCTCGGCCGTTTGGACCACCGGCGGCGGCGCCCAAAACACCGCCTGGACTCGCATCCGGGAACGCATGCTGGGGATAAAAGTGCACCCCGCTCGCTCGTTACAGGGGGCTTACGGAGCCGCCTTGATCGCCTCCGGCGTCATCGCCAAAACCTTCCAGTAACGCACGAAACGCTTACCGGGCGACGGTATTCACCCCAACCCAAGGTAAATCGGGAAAACAGGGGGGAAACGGACCGGTAAGCGCCCCTCTTGGGGATGTTTCAGCTTGGAGCGATGGGAGCGCCCAGGTAAACTACGCTCCTTCTCGCACCTCCAACAAGCACAAGAGAGTTATCCAAAAATGAGTACCGTTGCCGTGGTGGGGCTCGGGTACGTGGGCCTGCCTCTTGCCGTTGAATTCGGCAAAATTAATTCCACGATAGGTTTCGATCTCAACGCCGAAAAAATCGCGCACTATAAAAAGCATGTGGATCCGACGGGCGAAGTCTCGACGGACCAACTGAAGGCGGCGACCAAACTTTCCGTTACCACCGATCCGACCGCGCTCGCGCAGGCCGACTTCATCGTCGTGGCCGTGCCGACGCCGATCGACAGCGCGCGTTTGCCCGACTTCTCGCCGTTGGTAGGCGCGAGCCAACTCGTCGGCAAGCATATGAAGCGCGGCGCCATCGTCGTGTACGAATCGACCGTGTACCCCGGCGCTACCGAAGAGGTATGCGTGCCGGTGCTCGAAAAACATTCGGGCATGAAATGGAAAAAAGATTTCTTCATCGGCTATTCGCCGGAACGCATTAACCCGGGCGACAAAGAACACACGTTGACGCGCATCGTCAAAGTCGTTTCTGGCGACAACGCCGAAACGCTCGAAGCCGTAGCGAAACTGTACAGCTCCGTCATTACCGCCGGCGTCTATCGCGCCTCGAGTATCGCCGTCGCCGAAGCCGCCAAGGTTATCGAGAACACCCAGCGCGATCTGAACATCGCGCTCATGAACGAACTCGCGCTGATCTTCAACAAACTCGGCATCGATACGCTCGAAGTGCTCCAAGCCGCCGGCACCAAGTGGAACTTCTTACCGTTCCGTCCGGGTCTCGTCGGCGGACATTGCATCGGCGTCGATCCGTACTACCTCACGCATAAAGCGGAGATGATCGGCTATCACCCGGAAGTTATCCTCGCCGGTCGACGCATCAACGACAACATGGGCAAGTACATCGCCGAGCAGACCGTCAAGCATATGATCCGCGCCGGCAGCGCTGTGCGCGGAGCCAAGGTGAACGTGCTTGGTCTGACATTCAAAGAGAACGTACCGGACTTGCGTAATTCGCGTGTCATCGATGTGATTCAAGAATTACGTTCTTATGGCGTCGACGTTTATGTACACGACCCGGTCGCCGCACCGGCCGAGGCGCATGAAGAATACGGCATCGATCTCGTTCCTTGGGATAAATTGCCGGTGGCAGATGCCGTCGTCGCGGCGGTGGCGCATAAGGATTTTCTGCGCCGCGACGTCGACGATTATCGTAAAAAACTTATTCCGAACGGCTGCTTTATGGACGTCAAAGCGCAATTCGACACTAAAGCGTTGCGCTCAGCAGGATTACAAGTATGGCGACTGTAGCCGTTAAATATGAACCCACGACAAACTCACCCGCACCGTTCCAAATCGATCCCGCGATGAAGAACGAACTCGTTAGCATCGTTATTCCTTCGTACAACCGAGGGCATAGCATCGAGCGCACCATCGACAGCGCGCTGGCGCAAACGCATCAAGCGCTCGACATCATCATCGTCGACGATGGCTCCACGGACGACACCGCGGAACGCGTCCGTCGTTATCAGAACGATCCGCGCGTGCGTTACATCCATCAACAGAATCGCGGCGTCGCCGCGGCGCGTAACGTCGGCTTAGCCGCGGCGCGCGGCGACTACATCGCCCTGCTCGACTCGGACGACATTTGGTTTCCGTGGAAACTCGAAGTCCAACTCGCGTGCATGCGCGCGCTGCCGAAAGAAGTCGGCATGATCTGGA
>JAHFQD010000037.1 GCA_023266455.1 Candidatus Muproteobacteria bacterium | reverse complement strand
CGAAAAAGGATGCACGTAAAATTGCGCGATCTGATTCGACTGACCGATTAAGCGAAAGAACTGGCGCTCGGTCGCCGCCAACGCCGCGTCCGGCATCATGTTCAACAGACCGACGTGCAGCTCGCGAATGTCCTGCCGCACCGCGGCGTCGTGCGACACCACGTTTTCGCCTTCTTGGCGAAGTTGGTCGAACGTCGGGAGATTGGAACTGGCGACGAGGGGCATGATTACACCTTTTCCCCAAGACGTATCGTAAGAGTCCCCTCTCCCACAGGGAGAGGGACAGGGTGAGGGGGGTCCATTACTGTTGTATAAATTTTCTCAAGCACGATATCGATATTACCGAGTATCTCGTGATTCCAAAATCGGATGATCCGATAACCACAGGATGCAAGATAGCGCGCGCGATCGGCGTCTCGTTTTTCATTTTCTATCGTCGAATGTTGTCCACCATCTGTTTCGATGATCGCTTTTAATTCAAAGCAGACAAAATCGACGATATAGGGACCGATAGTTTCTTGACGGCGAAATCGAAAGCCGGCGAAAAAACGGTTGCGTAGACGTCTCCATAGCAACCGCTCGGCGTCGGTCGATTTTTTTCGTAGTGTTCGGGCTAATTTTTTCATAGTGATGTATGGCTCCCCTCACCCTCTCCCTGCGGGAGAGGGGACGTATCGATCAAGCGGATAGTTGATCCAGCGCTTTCTCAACCACACGCAAGAAACTCGCTTCGTCTTTCACTTGCGCCAAATCATCGGTGGTGAGGGTGTAGCCGAGCTCATCCGCGATTTTCTGATAACGCGGTAAGCGCGAATAAAACAAGCGCGGGAACATCCAGCGCACGAATTCGTCGGGAATTATCTCGGCGACGTAGTTCAAACCTTTGTCTTTCAAATAAATCGCGAGCTGTTCGTCGAGGAACGCTTCGCGGTAATACAGCGGTTTCGGATCTTCTTCCGCGCGGCGGATCAAATCTTGTTCGTCTTTTTCGGTGGCCTTGATGTAAAGGATGACCGAATGCCGCGCTAGGATTTCGAGCACCGGCGGGTCGTCGAGTTCGCACAAGGAACCGCCAGCGTCGTTGATGAAATGCCGGTAGCCGTAAATCTCGTGCGCTTTGCGGATGAACTCCGGCACGTCTTTCATCGCCGCGATCTCCGCCGTGCGATGCAGCGCCTGGCGCCGTTTGAATTCCGTGAGTCCGAGGCCACCTTTCTCCGGATTACCGAGTTTGCCTAAAAAGCTCGATACCGGTTGCAGGTTGTCCACGGTGATGTTGTTACGGATGAAAATCGAATCCGAGCGCAGCAGATCGCGCAGGAACGGCACTTTCATGGCCTCTTGCTTGATATTGTCGAGAATGGGTTCGTCCAGGTAACGCGTGCCGATGCGGTAATCGCCCGAGTAGTGAAACCACTGACGTTTGCTCAGGCGCGTAGCCAGGCGCGTTTTTCCCACGCCGGACATGCCGAGGAGGGTGATGCTTTTCCTGTCCCAAGCGCGAAATTCTTTGCCGCTTATTCTCACAGTGAGGTCCCTGATCGAGATGGGTTATTGTATGCGAGTTGATCCTATATCGTCATAATACGGCCACTATGAAGGCTGATATCCCCATCCTCTCCGCCGAAGACCCGCGACTCACGCCGGAGAACAAATGCAGTTTTTGTCGCGGCTCGACTTGTTGTACGTATTTCACGCAACAGATCGATACGCCCAAGTCCATGGAAGATTTCGATCTGCTGATATGGCAGATCTCGCACCAGCAAACGCAGGTGTACAAGGACAGTGACGGTTGGTTTCTGTTGGTGAACATGACGTGTACGCATCTACAGCCGGGCGGGTTATGCGGTATCTACGAAGATCGCCCGCAGGTTTGCCGCGATCACACGAACGACGAATGCGAATTTGAAGGCCCGTGCGGCTCGGACGATTTCGATTTGTTTTTTCCCGATTACAACGCGCTGCTGGCGTACTGCCGTGGGCGTTTCAAGAATTGGGACAAGCGTATTAAAACCAAAACTAAATCTAAATCGAAGAAGAAGAAGTCGACACGGGGATAGTTTTTATCTCAGGAGGATGTCATGAGTTTCGTTCAAGATTTCAAAGCATTCGCCATCAAAGGCAACGTAGTCGACATGGCGGTCGGTATCATCATCGGCGCTGCGTTCGGCAAAGTCGTGTCGTCCTTGGTGGGCGATGTGATTATGCCGCCGCTTGGTTTGGTCATCGGCGGTGTGGATTTCACCAGTCTTGCGGTGACATTGAAACCGGCCGCGCCGGGCGAAGCGGCGGTCGCGCTGAGCTACGGTAAGTTCATCCAGAACGTGATGGATTTCACCATCGTCGCTTTTTCGATTTTCGTCGCGGTGAAGGTCGTGAACACGCTGCGCAATAAAGAAGAAAAAGTGCCGACGGTGCCGCCGACCAAGCAAGAACAACTCCTCACCGAAATTCGCGATCTGCTACGCGAACGTCCCGCGCCGACGAAAACCTCGTCGCGAGCCAAGAAGACCGAGACCTACTCCGAAACCCATTAAGTCGGCATGATGTCGCGGAAGCTGCCGACCGCGTTGAATTCCGCGACATCTTTATCCCCGCGTTTGGAATCCGGCTGTTTCACCGCCAGCAGTTGTTCAATGCCATAAGTCCGCGCCGAGCGCAGTACATCGAGATTGTCGTCGATCAAAATCGACGCGTTCTTGGCGAACGGCTGTACGCGTTGCAATTGGTCCCAGAAGTTAACGTCTTCCTTCGGTAGCCCAAGATCGTGCGCGCACACGATGTCGTCGAAGTGCGGACCGATTTGCGTGCAGCGTAGTTTGATCGCCAGTGCTTTCCCGTGCGCATTGGTAACCAGCACCAGCCGCTTGCCGCCGCGACGTACAGCGGCGAGGAAATCCAACACATGCGGTCGGATCGCGATCAAGTGCGCCGTTTCTTCTTTTAACGCGCGGATGTCGAGTTCCAATTCGCGCGTCCAATAATCGACGCAGTACCAATCCAGCGTGCCACGCACACGCCGATAACGCGCGCCGACCTCGGTCTTGGCCGCGTCGAGCGCCAGGCCGTGTTTTTGCGCGTAGCGTTGCGGCACATGTTCGTGCCAGAAGTGATTATCGAAATGCAGATCGAGCAACGTGCCGTCCATATCCAGCAGCACGGTATTGATTCGGTTCCAGACGACCATGGGCTACACCTTTACGGGGACCCGTATTATAGCGTCGCCGAAAAGCCCTGGCGCGCGCGCCAAGCGCGATTAGAATGACAAACTTATGAAGAACAAGCCCGTCATCACCGCCAAAGAGACCGTCGCGCGCTCGCGCTTGTTTCACGTCGAGCAGTTAGGTCTGCGGTTTTCCAACGGACGCGAAGTGCAATACGAGCGCCTCAAGAGCAGTTCCGCCGGCGCGGTCTTGGTGGTGCCGATGTTGGATGCGACGACGGTGCTGCTAATCCGCGAATACGCCGCCGGTGTCGAGCGCTACGAATTGGCGCTGCCGAAGGGCCGTGTCGAGCCGGGCGAAGATTTGGCCGCCGCCGCCAATCGGGAAATCCGCGAGGAAGTCGGCTACGCCGCGCGCCGGCTGACACAACTCAAGTCCATGACGCTTTCTCCCGGCTACTTCAGTCATGCGACGCATATTTTTCTCGCTGAGGATTTGTATCCAGCGCGTCTAGAAGGTGACGAGCCGGAAGAAATCGAAGTCGTGCCGTGGTCGCTGGAGCAGTTGCCGCAACTGTTGGAGCAAGAAGATTGCACCGAGGCGCGGTCGATCGCCGCGCTTTATATGGTGCGCGAACGCTTTCTACAAGGGAGAAAAACATGACGCGGGATTCGTATTCGTATCTAAACGACGTGTGCGTGGTGGCGCAAGAAGCGGGGAAGCGGATTTTACAAGTGTACGAGCGCGATTTCGGCGTTACGCAAAAGGACGATCGTTCGCCGCTGACGGAAGCCGATCGGGTTTCGCATGAATGGATCGCGCAACGTTTAAGCGAATTGACTCCAGAGATACCGGTGCTGTCGGAGGAGTCGGCGCAAGTGGAATATGCGCAACGTTCGCAATGGCGACGTTTTTGGTTGGTGGATCCGCTCGACGGTACCAAGGAATTTATTTCGCGCAACGGCGAGTTCACCGTCAACATCGCGCTCATCGAAGGCGGTCGGCCGGTGTTGGGCGTGGTGCACGTGCCAGTGCGCGATGAAACGTTTTCCGCTTGCCGTGGCCGCGGCGCGTTTTATCAACGTGGCAGCGATGCGCCGACGACGATTCGCGCGCGTCGTTTCGCTGGCGATCATCCAACGGTCGTCGCCAGCCGTTCGCACGCGGGTAAAGAGACGACCGATTTTCTGCAACGTATCGGATCGCACGAGATCACGAGTATGGGATCGAGTCTCAAACTGTGTCTCGTCGCTGCCGGCAAAGCCGACGTCTATCCGCGTCTCGGTCCGACGATGGAATGGGACACCGCCGCCGCGCAAAGCGTCGTAGAAGAGGCGGGCGGAGAAGTCGTCGATATGCAACGGCGTCCGTTGACGTATAACAAACCGGATCTGCACAATCCTTGGTTCATCGTCAGCGGCGCCGGCGGCCACGATTGGACGCAATACTTGCCGGTGGAACTTCTGGCATCACCGTAACGTCGACGCCGCGTGTCGCACGCCGCTCGCCTTCCGCTTTACCTCTGCCTCGATCAAGGCGGTCACGCCAGCCGCGCGCTGATTCTCGATGCGCGCGGCGAGGTCGTGGCGCGCGCCATGCGTGACGTGACGACGCAGCAACCGGCGGACGATCGCGTCGAACAAAATCCTGAAGAAGTCGTCGCCTCCTTGCGCCAAGCCGCACGGGAGGTGATCGCGACGCTCGGCGCGCGCGCCGCGGAGGTGGTTAGCGCCGGCCTCGCGACGCAGCGTTCGAGTCTAGTTTGCTGGGATCGCCAAACTGGGCGCGCGTTGTCGCCGGTGATTTCGTGGCAAGACCGGCGCGCTCACGCTTGGCTCGCCTTGTTCGAGCCGCACGCGGCAGATATCGAACGCCGTACCGGACTGCGATTGTCGCCGCATTACGGCGCATCCAAGTTTCGATGGTGTTTGGAAAATCTCGAGGCGGTGCGCACGGCGCGCCATGCCGGTCGGCTGGCAATCGGTCCGTTGGCAAGTTTTCTGACCTTCAGTTTGTCCGATACCCGCCCGTTCGTGGTGGATCCCGCCAACGCACAACGCACGTTGTTGTGGTCGATCGAAACCGGCGATTGGGACGCGTCGCTGCTGGATTTATTCGGTGTGCCGGGCGATGTTTTGCCGACGTCGACCAGCACGACGTCGGATTTGGGAACATTGTCGATCAACGCCGCGCGCGTTCCGTTGACGACGCTTACCGGCGATCAAGCGGCGGCGCTATTCGCTTTCGGTACACCGGCCGACGACACCGCTTATCTCAATATCGGCACCGGTGCTTTCGCGCAGCGCGTGGTGCGCGCGCCGCGGCGCGCGTCTGGTCTCCTCACGAGTTGCGTGTTGCGCGAAAACGCCGGCGCCGTGTACGCGATTGAAGGCACGGTCAACGGGGCCGGCGCCGCATTGGCGTGGGCGAAACAAGAATTAAATCTTCCCGATCTCGAGGCACAACTGACCGCATGGCTCGCGCGCGACACCGAGCTGCCGATTTTTCTCAACGGCATCGGTGGTCTCGGCGCGCCGTATTGGGAAGCGAATTTTCCGACGCGGTTTTTGGGCGAAGGCGAGTCCTGGCAGCGCGCGCTGGCGGTTGTCGAGAGCATCGTATTTCTGCTCGGCGTTAATGTGGATCGTCTATCGAGCGTCGGGTCGTTGACGAATTTATTCGTCACCGGTGGATTAGCGCGTCACGATGGACTGTGCCAGCGGTTGGCCGATCTAACCGGATTGCCCGCGCGTCGCCCCGACGAACCTGAGGCGACCGCGCGCGGATTAGCGTGGCTGCTTGCCGATCGACCGAATTGGCCGGCGCCCGCGAGTGTTGAATTCACGCCCAGACCGAACGCGCCACTGCGCGAGCGTTATCGTCGTTGGCGTGCCGAGATGGATAGCGCCTGTATCACCTGACGGCTAACGCGCTTCGCTCAGCAGCTGTCGCATCATCCGTCCTGCTTGTGTCGCGTAACCACCGCCGAAGAGGCGGTGATGATTGAGCACGTGGTAGAGGTTGTAGAGAGTCTTGCGCGTGGCGTAACCCGCATCCAACGGCCATGCCTCGCGGTAGGCGTCGTAGAAGGCGTGCGCGAAACCGCCGAAGAGTTCGGTCATGGCGATATCCGCTTCGCGATCGCCGTAATACACCGCCGGGTCGAAGATCACCGCTGCGCCGTCGCGCGTCGCGCCGGTGTTGCCGCTCCATAAGTCGCCGTGCAATAACGACGCGATCGGTCGATAACCACGAAAAAAAATCGGTAGCCGTTCCAACAATTGTTCACCGAGTTCTCGCAACGCGCCATCGGTGAAGCGCAGTTGAAACGCTAATCGTTGTTCGCGAAAGAACACCACCCAGTCGTCGTTCCAAGTATTGATCTGCGGCGTCGAGCCGATGGTGTTGTCTCGATGCCAGCCGAAACGCGACTGCGTGGTTCGATGCAGCGCCGCGAGCCCGCGCCCGAGTTGCGCCGAATTTTCGACGCCGGTTAATTCCAGGTATTCCAAAATCAAAAACGCTTCGTTCTCGGCGTTGCCGACGTTAACTGGAATCGGTACGCGCAGTGTCGCCGTGCGCGCCAGTTCGCGCAGACCTTCGGCCTCGGCTTCGAACATGGGTAGCGCGTCGCGCCGATTGAACTTAACGAAGTAGCGACGGCCGTCGCGTCCCTGAACAACGGTCGCGCGGTTAATGCTGCCGCCGCCGAGTTGCGATTGTCCGGCGAATTCGAAACTTCGTCCGGTAGCGGCGGAAAGTCGTTGCGCGATGGTTTCCCACAAAAACATGGGTGATTTCTCAAATAACTCTGACATTTAGCGGTTTACCGAGGGTCACGAAAATACCCTCTAGATGCCGATACAAACGGCGGTATCACCGTCTTTTGACCACCCGTGGCATCACTATTGCAGAAATTCCTACAGGATCGCCAGGACGGCAGGGGTAACCCGACCTCGATTTTAACGGGTAAATAATAGAGAGACATAAAAGTATGCGCTTCCGCAGTTCCCGTCCGCCGTCGCTTTTTGCGCGCTATCGCAGCGCACCGCAAGTATCACGAGAGGATTCTCGCCATGTTTCGTAGCCGATTTTCGCTGCGCGCGAGTTTCGTTTTGACCGTGCTTGGGATCGGCATCGTCGGCATGGCGTTCACGTACTTAAGCAGCGAAATATATCGTCACGCGATGCTTGATACGCAGCGCGCGACCATGTCCGACTTCCTGCGCGCCGAAGTCAACGGACTGCGCGAAGAGTTCGAAGCGCAAGCGCGCGTGCTCGCGCGCCAGGCGCAGCGCGACCCGGCTTTTACCAAGGCGTTGTCCGCGCGTTCGACGCCGGCGATGAATCATGCGTTAGACGATTTATTCCAATACGCCGCGAGTATCGCGGTCAACATCCAGCTCAATGGGCTTTACCTTTTCGACGGCAAGCTCGCGCCCTTGGCGACGTTTACCAACGATCCCGGTTTGAACGCGCCGCCGTGTCCGTCGTTATTGGCGCGGTTGGCGTCGGCGCCGGAGCGCAGCCGCTCCGCGCATCGCGTGTGCTTATCGGGGGATAAACCTTACTACGTCGCGGTGGTGCCGCTACAGATTCAGGGCGGCGGTTATTTCTACATGGTCGGCGATTTGTTGCCGGCTTTGACTGCCGTCGAACGCAAACTCGATTCGCCGCTGCGCTTGCATCACGCCGAAGGCGCGGTGATTTATCAATCACCGGAATGGCCGAGCGCATCGGCCGAAGATCGCTTGGTGGCGAATTACGTGGTTTATGCCTCGGCGGCGAAGGTCACGCCGATTTTTTTCGAACTGTCGAAAGATATGAGCGCTTTTTCGGAGCGGATTTCAAGCACGCGTTATTTGATTTTGCTCAGCCTAGCGATCGCCACCGGCTTGCTGATCTTGCTCGCCCTGCTAGCGCATGAGCGCACGGTGTTGAAGCCGCTACATTTGCTGACGTCGAAACTGCAGCGCCTGCGTCACGACAAAACCAGTTTGGGTGAACAAATCGACGTCGTCGCTAACAGCGAAATGACGGAATTGGTGAACGGGTTCAATCACGTTAGCACGCACATGCGGCAGATGAACGACAACCTCACCCGCGCCGCCAGTATCGACGCGCTTACCGATTTACCCAACCGCACCTGTTTCCGCGATCGTCTGCAGCAGGCCATCGTCGACGCCAAGAGCGAAGGCAATGCTTTCGCGCTAATTGTGATGGATCTGGATCGCTTTAAAGACATCAACGATACGCTTGGACATCAAACTGGCGATTTACTGCTGACGCAAGTCGCGCAGCGCTTGCTTTCGAAACTGCGCGACTCCGATACGGTAGCGCGCATCGGCGGCGATGAATTCGCGGTACTCCTACCGGCGTTAGACGCGAAACACGCTGGCACGGCGGCGCGTATGTTATTGCAGGCACTGCGGGCGCCGTTCACCATCGAGGGATACAGCCTAAATATCAGCGCTTCTATCGGCATCACCTCGTATCCAGAGCACAGCATCGACGCTAGCGTGTTGATGCAACGCGCCGATGTCGCGATGTACTCGGCCAAACGTAACAGTATCGGCTATGCGTTTTATGACGCGGGCATGGATCAGAATTATCCGATGCGGCTGACGCTGCTGTCGGATCTCCACCAAGCGGTGCAAGAAGAACAATTCGAGCTGTATTACCAGCCGATCGTGAATCTCGCTACGAACAAAGTGACCGGCATCGAAGCGCTCACGCGTTGGCGGCATCCGCGCGACGGCATTCTGTTGCCCGGCAGCTTTATTCCGCTGCTCGAACAGTCTGGATTGATTCGCGGCTTGATGTCGTGGGTCGTGAGCGAGGCGCTGAAACGCGTGCGCACCTTGCGGCGGCACAGCTCGCCGTTGGCGGTATCGGTAAATCTCTCGATACGTGATTTGCAAGACCCGTCGGTGGTCGAAAGCATCGCCGAGCAGCTCTCGGCGCATGGCGTGGAAGCCAGCGCACTCGTGATCGAAGTCACGGAAGGCGCGGTTATGACGGATGCGTCGCGTACGTCGGAGCTCCTAGGCCAACTGGCGGCGCTGGGAATAAGAATTTCCATCGATGATTTCGGCATCGGCTTCTCGTCGCTGAATCATCTGAAAAAATTGCCGGTCAGCGAACTCAAAATAGACAAGTCATTCATCATCGGCATGGCCACGGACGAGAACGACGCCGCGATCGTCCGCACCAGCATCGATCTCGCGCATAATCTCGGGCTGAAAGTCGTCGCGGAAGGCGTGGAAAACGAAACTGCGCTCAAACGGCTTCGGACTTTGGGCTGCGATCTGGCGCAAGGTAACTACGTCGGACGCCCGCTGACGGGCGCGGAGCTGGAAGAGTGGTTGGCGCAGTCCGCTTGGGGCTTCGCCAATGTCGAAAAACCCCGCACTGAACGCCATAATCGGATGGCGCCGTAACGCGCCGTCGCGATCGAAAAATAATCCTTGCAAATTGTTTATGCACATCGGTGGATTTTCACTGAATCCGCCGAGTGCTAACTGAAAAATATCCCTTCTATTTAGTCCGATATTGATTTAAGTGATTGAATTTAATAAATATAAATAGCATTCTATTTTTTGATCATTTTTCGTATTTCCCTTTTTTATTCGACGATGCGTTTCCGTTTTAGTCATTCATCCACAATGTTATCCACAGGATCTGTTAGCAAGTTTACGGAGGCTTTATAGACAATGACTTAGCGACACATCTTGAGTAATCGCTCAACGTGAAGCAAATTTGTTTCACGGAAAATACTTATCCCACTCGCGATACGTATCCATTAAAGTCGCGCTATGTCGTCACCCACGCGCATTTATCGCATCGCAGTTCCCGCCCCTTTTTATCAGCCCTTTGATTATCTGCCACCCCACGCTTCGTCGATCGACGTGCCCGTAGGCGCTCGTGTGCGCGTACCGCTGGGCAAGCGGGAAACGGTGGGCATTGCGTTGGAAACGGTGAGCGCGAGCCA
>JAHFQD010000036.1 GCA_023266455.1 Candidatus Muproteobacteria bacterium | reverse complement strand
ATGCCGGGTTTCGCCGCAGGGAAGTTTTGCAAGGCGCCGAGCGTGCCACTGCCTTGTTCTTTACCGCCGGCCCACTGAAAGCCGAGTTGCGTCGCGTTGTCCGTCGACATCTCGACGATCAACGCTTCGACGTAAACTTGCGCCCGGCGCACGTCGAGTTTTTCGATGACACCGCGCAGATTGTTATAGATCGCATCTGAGGCATTGATGATGAGCGCATTCGTCGCTTCATCGGCTTGAATGAGCGAAGACTCCGTTTGCCGGGAAGAACTCGCCGAACGCGAGGCTGCGGTCGGTGCACTAGCAGCGGTGGCGCTGCTCGCGGCGGATTGCGCGCGCGCTTCGCCGGCCATCAGGCCGCGCAAGACGTCGGCGAGTTTCACCGCGTCGGCGTTGCGCAGGTAGACCACGCGTGTATTGCCGCCGGTCGTAGCGGGAACGTCGAGCTTCTCGACCAGCGAACGCAATTGATTAACACGTCCCGGGTTATCCGCGCGTACCAATAAACTATTGGTGCGCATGTCCGGCACGATCGAAAAACGATCCACACCACCGAACCCCGCATTACCGCCCGGCGGTTGTGGTTGTTGTCCCGGTTGCGAAGAAGTGCCGGGAAGCGCGAGACGCGAAAGCATGTCGGCCATGTCGAGCGCCGAGGCGTGTTGCAAGGTAATAATGTTGACATCACTGCTGACTGGTTGATCGATCTTCTCGATGATGCGCAACATGCGCCGGATGTTGTCGGCGTAGTCGGTAAGGATCAGCGCGTTGGCGGCGTCGTACGACGACAGTTGGCTCGTCGGCGCCATAAGCGGACGTAACAACGGCACCATTTGCGTAGGCGAGCCGTGCTGCAAGATCACAACGTGCGTGACGATCTGCTCGCCGCCGCGCGGCGATTCGTCTTCGGACGTTACCGGTGCGTGTTGTCGTGCTTCGGTTGTGGGAACGATTTTTACCAAGTTTCCAGGTCCTTCAACGACCGCGAAACCTTGCGCCTTCAACGCCGAAACGAAAATTTGATACGCCGCGTTGGCCGATACCGGTTTGGCGGAGATAATGGTGATCTGTCCTTTCACGCGCGGATCGAGCAAGAAGTTGCGCCCCGTCATCTGCGAAATGGCTTTCACCACGGCCTGCATGTCCGCGCCCTGGAAGTTCAGCACCATCTGATTAGGATCGCTTTGCGTCGCGGCTGCTGGTGCGGCGGTTGGAGCAGGGACCGGCGCGGGATTTGGCATCGCTGTGGTCGGTGGCGGATTCTTCGGCGCGGCGGTTGGCGCCGCCGAAGGCGCGACTTGTTGTTGTAGCGGTACGACGTCTTTCTTTTGTGCGCCGACGACCGGCGCGATAAACGACACGGCCGCGATGGCGGTTACAACTTGTCGCCACAACGGGCGTTTTGTATTCATCATTGTCATTGCATCTGATATTGCAGCACTTCGTTTTTTCCCCCGCGCGTAACTTCTACCATCACCGGTCCCGATGGCGGGGCGGCGTTGAACTGCGCGTATACCTTTACTATGTCTTCGAGCGACGTGACCTGTTGTCCGTTGATGCTGCGCACTGTATCGCCCGAGCGTAATCCTAATTTTTCAAATACGCTGCCGCCTTGAACTTCGCGTACCACTAAGCCGTTAGCGCTCGGCGCCACCGAGGCTTGGTTCAATGTCTCGGCGGTCATTCCTTGCGTCAGCGCGCGGCGATCAATGTTATACGTCCCGCTGCCCATCGGCTTAACCGCATTCAACGCCGTCACGGGCTCTTCCGTGCGCATAACGGGAACGATCGAACCCGCGGGCAATACAGCATCGCTGTCCTTAAGTACAACGCTCTCAAGCGTTCCACCGCGCCGCAATACAGCGCGATCTGGGTAAACCGCTTCCAAAATTGCCCCAGCTGTAACCTCTTGCCCGACAAAAACTGGCATTTCCGGCTGCCCACCGATGCTAAATAACGCAAAACTCAACGATCCACGCGCCATAACGCCGGTGAGAACCAAATTAAGACTGCTGATGGGCAATCTCCCAGGGTCTACCGCTCCGGTCTTGGTATCAGGTAAGCGACCGAATAAATTTCCGCTCAATAGCGGTTGTAAATCTGGAGGCGCCAACACCGGTTGGACTACCCGCGCCGCCGTGCTCGGTGCTGCCGGGGGCTGCAATAAATGCCATGTCCACTGCGCGAGTCCATACACCAACAGCACCAACGCGCCAATATTGGCGGCGAGCGGCAACCAACGGTTGCCCGAAATCTTGTCCAATAGTTGGTCCAAGGAGGGGGACCAGGAAGAAGTATCCGTTGCCGCCATGGTTGGCTATCGAATCCTGTATAAAATGCCCATGTTATTGAAACAGTAGTAAAAAATCAGCCCAGGTAAACAAGATCTCATGCAAGCGCGCCCGATTCGGTCTCATGTGAAGACGCGCATTGGTGTGTCTTCGGCCTATTCAGGAAGTGAGGGCGGTCGCCCTTACCCCTGTCTCGTATCGAGATAGAGGCCTTAACAAACTTAGCTCATGTCGATACTTGCGTGCGATAGTTCAAGAAGAGATTAAAATAGATAACGTATGTATATCCAATATTTCGGACTTCGAGAAAACCCTTTCGCGCTTCCGCCCGACCCGCGGTATCTCTACCTCGGCCTGCGGCATCAGG
This sequence comes from Candidatus Muproteobacteria bacterium, assembly GCA_023266455.1. GTDB lineage: Bacteria > Pseudomonadota > Gammaproteobacteria > Acidiferrobacterales > Sulfurifustaceae > JAHFQD01. The sequence goes on along the minus strand of JAHFQD010000036.1, from coordinate 7,539 downwards.
AAGCGCTCGCGCATTTGATGTACGGCATCACCGAAGGTGGGGGATTCGTTCAATTGACGGGCGAAGTCGGCACTGGCAAGACGATGATGATTCGCCCCTTGCTGGAACGCTTGCCGAAAAACGTTAACGTCGCGTTGGTGTTATGCCCCTTTCTATCGGTGCGCGAATTCATCGCGGCGGTTTGCGATGATCTCGGCGTCACGCTGCCACCGGGCGACAGCTTAAAGGCGATGATCGACGTTCTCAACGCTTATTTGCTCGAAACCCATGCGCAGGGCCGACGCACGGTACTCGTCGTCGATGAAGCGCATAAGTTGTCGCTCGAAGTGTTAGAGCAAATCCGTTTGCTCACCAATTTGGAAACGACGAAAGAGAAGTTGCTGCAAATTATTCTCGTCGGTCAACCGGAACTGAATCAGTTGTTGGCGCGTCAGGATTTGCGCCAGCTCGCGCAGCGCATCACCGCGCGTTACAACCTCAAAGCGTTGCTGTGGGAAGAGAGCTGCGAATATGTTCTGCATCGTTGCCGTGTTGCCGGTGCGCAGATGCCGTTGTTCAATCGTTCGGCGTTGCGCGCGATTTTTCGTTTAGCCGGCGGCATTCCGCGGGTGATCAATGTGCTGTGCGATCGCGCGCTGCTCGGTGCGTATTCGGTTGGCAAGCCTAAGGTCAACGCCGCGCTCGTGCGTAAGGCGGTGACGGAAGTGGGGCCGGATGTGTCGGTGATGCAGCGACGCTGGTGGATACCGTTAACCGCCGCCGCGGCGACGGTGTCGTTGCTCGCGTTCACGACGTGGCATTTTTGGCCGGTGATTCAGAAAGCGACGATCGCCGCGACCGACGCGGTGGCGGCGACGGCGCCGAAAGATGAAGTGCCGAAGATCGCGCAAAAACAAATCGTGTTCCCGCCATCGGAAATGGACACGGTCGCGGCATTGCCGCCGGGACCGTCGCAGGAACCGTCGTTGGAGAAGTTACTCGCCGACGAAAATATTCCAACCGATACTGACACCGCGTTCACACGCTTGTTCGCGTATTGGCAACACGATTATGCGCAGTTCAACGGCGCCACGGGATGCGACCGCGCGCAACAAGCGGGACTGCGTTGCTTGTTCGAATCGGGAACGTGGAATAATTTGCGACAACTTAATCGCCCGGCGATTATCGAACTCACCGATAGCAGCGGCGCGCGACATCACGTGTTGATAACCGCGTTGAAAGAAGACAGCGTGTCGCTAGAGTTAGGCGATCGTTTGCGCGAGGTACCGTTGTCCGATGTGAATCAATTTTGGTACGGAAAATTCTTGAGCTTGTGGAAGCCGCCGGAAAGCGGCGATCAGTTGTTGATTCGCGGCATGCGCAGTCCGGCGATCGTTTGGTTGCGCGACGCCTTGGCGCGCGCCAACGTTCCCGTCGCCCAAACAGCGGAACAGGCGGACATTTTCGACGCCGATCTCGAAGCGAAGGTGAAAGAGTTTCAACGTCGTCATCAAATCGAGGACGACGGCCTCGTTGGTCAGATGACCTTGGTTCTACTCACCAACTACGACAAAGCCTCGCCGCCGTTGTTGGCGAATTCCGAAACTGTTACCGCTCGTTAAGAACGTTCGCGACCACTCCATAGAATGTCTTACATTCTCGACGCCTTAAAGAAATCGGAACGCGAGCGCACGCTTGTGCGTGGGCTCGGTTTCGGCGACGCGGGGCGGCGGTTGCCGTATCGGGCGAACCGGATGCTGTGGTGGTTAGCGGGGTTCGCGACGTTGGCGTTGGCGCTTATCGTTACGGTGTTGTGGTGGTGGAAATCGCATGCGCCAGCATCGACGCCGCCCGTTGGCGCCGAGGCGCTCGCGGCGTCGGTAAAAGAGGTCGAAAAAGCCGCTGAACCAGTGGCAATATCGTCGAATACATCGGTAACACAGGTATCCGCACCGCCCGCGCCGAGTTTGGTGCCGGCAACCGGCGAGGCGAAATATTTTTCCGCGATGCCACCCGAGTTCCAATCCAGCGTTCCCGCGATGACGGTCAATATCCACGTATATGCCGACACGGAATCCGCACGTATTTTGTACATCAATAACCGCCAGTATCGACGCGGCGACGACGTCGGCGGCGGCGTACTCGTGGAAGAAATCGTTCCCGACGGCGCCGTGCTGCAATTTCGTGGACAGCGTTTTAAATTACCGCGACCGAGTTAAAGTCACTAGATCGTACGCTGTTGAAATTTCTCCCGGACCTTCATAATGACGCTTCTCATCCTGTGCGGTTTAGTGGGATACCCATTCAGCTGTCTCGACGACCAGGTGTATGAAGGAATTTGATTTGATCGAGTACGCGCTTTACCTCGCATGACCAGCGACGAAGCCTTAAACGCTGAGGGCCCGCTCGCGCGCGAGGTTCCCGGATTTTCTCCCCGTACTCAACAACGCGAAATGGCCGCGCGCATCGAGTCGGTGATCGAGGACGGCGGTGTTTTCATCGCGGAGTCTGGCACCGGCACCGGAAAAACGTTCGCCTATCTCGTACCGGCGTTGTTGTCGGGGAAAAAAGTTTTGATTTCCACCGGTACGCGCCATTTGCAAGATCAAATTTTTCATCGCGATCTGCCGCGTGTGCGCGATGCGCTCGGCAAGCCGGTGTCGACGGCGCTGCTCAAAGGCCGATCAAATTATCTTTGTCTGTATCGGCTCGAACAGGCACAGGGAACGGGCGAGGTCGCGGCGCATATCGAACACCTGCGTACTTGGTCGAAGTTGACGCGCGACGGCGACGTGGCGGAGGTCGAAGGCGTGGCGGAAGATTCGCCAGTGTGGCCGCTGGCGACGTCGTCGACCGACAATTGTCTCGGGTCGCGTTGTTCGCGTTACGAATCCTGTTTCGTCAAACGCGCGCGCGAACAAGCGCTCGCGGCCGATGTCGTCGTGGTGAATCATCATTTGTTCTTCGCCGACTTGGCGTTGCGCGAAGAAGGTTTCGGTCGTTTACTGCCAGGTGTCGAGACGGTCATCTTCGACGAAGCGCATCAACTTCCCGATATCGCTTCCAATTTTTTCAGCGCCAGCGTCAGCAGCCATCAACTCTTTAGTTTGTGCCGCGACGTCGAAGCCGATGCCCGTCATAACCGCAGCGGCGTCACTTCGCTGCCGGAAGCCGCGCGCCAGTTGGAGCGCGCGACGGTGGATTATCGTTTGAGTTTCGGCGTTCAACCGCGGCGCGAACCGTTGGAACGCTCTCGAGCGGACAAACAATATCGCGCGGCGTTCGATGCGTTGCGCGCGCGACTCGTCGATCTGTGCGCGGTGCTGGAGATCGCGGCGCCGGCCGACGAGGGAATGGCGAATTGTTTTCGCCGTGCGTCGAATGTTTTGGATAAGTTGCTGTTGTTCGATGAAAGTCACGCGGAAGAATATGTGGCCTGGTTTGAAACCAACGCGCGTCATTTTACGTTGCGGCTGACGCCGATCGACGTCGCGCCGGCGTTCCGTGATTATCTCGGCACAACGAATGCGGCGTGGATATTTACCTCGGCAACCTTATCCATGGCCGGCGACTTTACACATTTCCAAACGCGGCTCGGACTGGAAGACGCGAGTACGGCGCGCTGGGAAAGTCCGTTCGATTTCGCGCATCAAGCCTTGCTGTATTTGCCCTCGGGATTACCGGAACCTTCAGCGGCGAATTACACCGATCTCGTTATCGACGCCGCGCTGCCGGTACTGGAGGCGAGCAGGGGACGAGCGTTCTTTTTATTTACCAGTCATCGCGCGCTCAATCATGCGGCGCAACGTTTGCGGGGCCATTCGCCGTATCCGTTGCTCGTGCAGGGCGACATGCCGCGCTCGGCGTTGTTGGATCGTTTTCGGTCTTTAGGAAATGCGATTCTGCTTGCCACCGGTGGTTTCTGGGAAGGCGTGGATGTCAGCGGCGAGGCGTTGTCGTGCGTGATTATCGACAAACTTCCCTTCGCCGCGCCGGATGATCCCGTATTGCAAGCGCGCGCCGCCGCGTTGGAAGCGACGGGGCATAATCCGTTTATGGAGTATCAACTGCCGGAAGCGGTGATCGCGTTGAAGCAGGGCATTGGACGTTTGATTCGCAATGAGAACGATCGCGGTGTGTTGATGCTGTGCGACCCGCGTTTGCAGACGCGCCGCTATGGGCGCTCGTTCTTGGATAGTTTGCCGCCAATGCCGAGGACGCGGGATGTGGAAACAGTGAGAGATTTTTTTGAGCGGTGTGCGGTGTGAACCGTTGACCCTCTTCCTCCCCTGCGAGAAGGAAGAGGGAAAGATTTTTCAGATTTTCTCGATATTGTCTTTCGACATATAAATTTCTGAACTCAAGAAGTTTTCGGCGCGTTTTTCAAATCCGTCTGCAACTTCTGCGCTTGGTTCAAATGTTCGCGAAGTTTTTCAGCGGTTTGCGAGGCGAACGCTTTGATGTCCGGATCTTTTCCGTCTTTCGCTTCCTTGTCGAATTCTTTGATGGCCTTTTTGTGGTCCTTCACCACCGCATCGATATATTCCTTATCGAATTCGGCGCCTTGGCGTTTCGCGAGTTTGTCGCGGTCGCGTTTTTGTTTGTTGTTCGGTTCGTCCGGCAGTTGTATGCCTTTTTGCGACGCGATCGCTTTCAATTGTTGATCGGCCTGTTGATGATCCTGCGCCAAGCGCTGTGCGTACGCACGCACTTGGCTCGAACCCGCTTGCTGTTGCGCCAACTGTGCCAGCTCGACTTCGGCATGACCATCTTTGGCGGCGTTGGTGACGAATTTCTCGTCGACTTTCTCGACGCCCATGGCATAGGGCACGATGACAAAGAATCGATGCCGCCAATCCCACAGCGAGGTAGCGTGATTTCATGGCTTGGCTCCTGATTAGTTGGCTAGAAAAAAAAGATCGCAGCGGTGTTGCGACCGCTGCGTTGAAAACGCATGTATTAACTAATCAGACCATGGAATCGACGAAAAATTCCTAGCGTTTTTCGTCGACCAATTCACGCGCCACGGCGTCGGCGCCCAGACTAATCAGGAATTCCAGCTTTCCATTAGGTAACACCGCTTTCATGCGTTCGACCAGCCGTTGCTTCGCGGCGTCGGTGAGTTGCGGTTTGTTCGCGGCGAGTTCGGCGACCGCGCGGCGATAGTCCATAAGATACTGTCGCTGCCAGTCGAGCATCGATAAATCACCGGCCTCGCCGTGACCCGGGTAGATTTTTTCGATGCCACGGAGATCGCGTTTCACGCGTTCAATGTTCGCCAGCCACTGCGCCGTGTGCTCGTCGGAAACATAGGCGTGCACACGATTCAGCACGACGTCGCCAATAAATGCGGTCTTATCGCCGCCGGACTCCATCACCCAATATGAGTCGCTATGCGATTCGCCTTTGCCGAGATCGTGCACGGTGAACTTAACGCCGTCGATTTCCAGCGCCGCGCCATCGATCAGCGTACGCGTCGGGAACGTGCGTTTCGCCGGCCATTCCGATTTGAAAACCGGCGACCATTGTTTTTCCTTGGCGGCGTCGGATTCGCGGATGACGCGGTCCGTTCCCGGCGTCGACACGACGTCAACGGTTTCGCCCGCGAGTAGATTTGTCACGCCGTTGTAGTGATCGGGATGTCCGTGTGTCAGCAACACGGCCTTTAGCGGTTTGCCGATGGCGATTAATTTTTTACGCAGATCTTTGCTAGTCGATTCGAGTAAAGTCGCATCGATCGCGACGACACCCGTTCGCGTTTCGACTAGATAGGCGTTCGCGAAAATGCCGCCTTCGCCGGAATAAAATTCGTGCACGCGCGCATAAGGCGCTTGCGTCGCCGCCGGTTGAGCGGCGCAACCGGACATGGCGAGAACGACGCCGAGGAGTAGCCAACGTTTCATGAAACGATTCCTAGTTGTTTTCGGGGAAATGCAAATTATGATGTTAGCGTGCTGCTGGCAAGTAGGCACATTAAAGTGTGATAGTTACTCGGCGGTAACCATAGGTGATTGCGACGATGAAACAGTATCCGGCAGACGTATTAGATAAAGATTGCGGTTCGCGCATCGTTCTCAATTTAATCGCCGATCAATGGACCGCGTTGGTGATGTACGCGCTCGGCGAAGAGACGAAACGTTTCGGCGAGTTAAAGGTACTCATTCAAGGCATCTCGCAAAAAATGTTGACCCAGACTTTACGTAAGCTCGAACGCGACGGTATCGTCAAACGCAAGGTGTATCCGGTTACGCCGCCGAAAGTCGAATACATGCTGACGCCGCTCGGGGAAACTTTATTGGAGCCATTACAAACTTTGTGTAAATGGGCCGAGCGTCATTTTTCAGAAGTAGAGCGCTCGCGCAAACACTATGACCACCAAGCGGGAGCAACTTCATGACGACGGAATCTTCCGGCGGCTTAACGAAGACGCGCATCGAAGCGTTGACCGATGGCGTGTTCGCGATCGCGATGACGTTGTTGATATTGGAGATTAAGGTGCCTGTGGTTGAACATTCCATGCTGCACGAACTGCCGCGTCGATTGTTTGAACTGTGGCCGAAGTACATCAGTTACGTGATTAGTTTCGTGATGTTGGGCGTGTATTGGATCGGCCATCACAATCAATTCCACGTGATCCGTCGTAGCGACCGCACGTTGCTGTGGATCAATATTTTATTTTTGATGGTGATTTCGTTTCTGCCATTTTCGACGGCATTGTTGGGCGAGTACGCCACTGAACGCATCGCGACGGAGATTTACGGAATCAATCTCATCGTTATCGGATTGCTGTTGTATTGGCACTGGCGTCACGCCACAAAAAAGCATCGGTTAGTGGATCCCGAATTGGATGCGCGGGTGATCGCTACCGCGACGCGCCGAATTTTGATGGGGCCGGTGGTTTTCCTAATCGCGATCGGTATTTCTTTCGTAAATGTGGCGGCAAGTTTGACAATCTTCTTGCTGGCGCCGTTGCTCTTTATTTTGCCTGGGAAAATAGATCGTTATTGGCAACGTTCCCGATAGCATGACTTTTCTCCAATGCCAGCATATCCTAATGCGGCTTCACGATACGCCCGGCGCAGGATTGCGCGCCTAACGACAGCAACAAAAAGCAAGGAGACGTTATGGAAGCGATATCCCTGATTCTGAGCGCCGTCATCGCCGGCGCTTCCGCCGCCCTTAAGCCTACCGCTGAACAAGCTGTTAAGGATGCGTATGACGGACTCAAAGCGTTGATCAGAAAGAAATGGAATCGGGTTCAGTTGGCGCCCATCGATCAAGATCCGAGTTCGGAGGCGAGCAAGGCGTTAGTGAAAGAGGGCTTGCAGAAAGTCGACGATGTTCACGATCGCGAAGTGCTGGAGCAATCCAAGAAAGTTTTCGAAGCGGTTAAACAGCACGATCCCGCCGCCGCGGCGGAAGCCGGTGTCACGATCCAAGATCTGGACGCGGGTGCGTCGGTCAATATCGAGGACATCATCGCTCAAGGATCGATTCAAATCTCTCGCATCAAAGCGGCGCAGGACATTAATATAAAAGGGCTGCGCACCACAAACCCTA
>JAHFQD010000304.1 GCA_023266455.1 Candidatus Muproteobacteria bacterium | reverse complement strand
AAATTGGTGCGGCGGCGATGAGCGCGATGTACGTCAGCCGAAACCCGTTAATTCCCCAAAACGACAGGACGATCTTCACCAACACCAGCGCCAACAACATCAGTAGCGAATATTTCGCCACGCGCGCGAACGCGAGGTCCGCCGGTTGTCGACGCGCGTGCACCAACGCGGCGCCATGAAAGCTTTCGCGATAAAACCATTTAAGCAAGAAAAACGCTGCGAATAAATTCACGATCGTCGGCAACGCCAACGCGCGCGCGAAATCGACGAAAGGATTAGCGAAACCGCCGTGAAGCGCGATCAGTAAATTCTGCGGATTGCCGATTGGACTCATAACGCTGCCGAGCGTCACCGCGAACGCCAGCGCCAGCAACAACACCGCCGGCGCCATGCGGTGCTGCTTGGCGAGCAGCAACACCAGCGGCGTGCCGATAATGGCGAGGGTATCGTTCATCAACAGCGCCGACGCCGCTCCGCCGCCGAAAAGAATCATGAGCAACAACGCGTCGGCGCTGCGCGCACGCTTGAAAAATTTATACGAGAGATGAAATAAATAACCGCTACTTTCCAGCGCCTGGCCGATCACAAACACGCCGAACAAAAACAACATCACATCGACGTTGATCGCCGTCGCCGCTTGCGCCGGAGAAATCGAACCGACGAGTAAAACAGCGATCGCGCCGGTGAGCATGATGGCCCAGATCGGCAACGGCCAAGGCAGCGCGCCGCGCACCGCGATCAGCGCTAGAACAACGATCAATACGACGACGGGAAACGACATCGATGCTTACGCGGACTTATTCGATAACGCCCAAGCGGCCGTTATGACTGCCCATGTACCAAAAGCGCCCTTTGACATCGACGATGGCTTTACGAATACCGACACCTTTCGACGGAAGTTTAATGACGCGAAACTTTTCTGTTTTCGGATCGAGCAGTACTACGGTATCGGTTGAAATCTCATTCGCCCACACGCGCCCGGCGCCATCGACCGTCACCGCGTATGGTCCACCAGTCATGCCGGCGGGCATATCGTATTGCTTCAGAATTTTTTGTTCCCGCGGATCGACTTTGATTAATTTTCCGTTGCCATAAGCCGTCACCCACAACATGCCGTCCGGCGCTACCGCCATCCGCCGCGGCGCAGAACCGCTGCCGGTGCTGATATCGGTAATTTTTCCACTCGCGGGGTCGAGGCGGCCGAGCTGATCCGAACCGATGCGGCAAAACCAAACGTAGCCTTGTTTGTCGATCGCGATGCCGTACGGACGACCCGACGTCGGGTATTCCTTAAACTTTCTATTCTCGCGATCGAGCCGACCGATGCGGTTGCCGGTTTGAACGCTGAACCACAGCACGCCTTTGTCGTCCATCACGATCGTATGCGGATCGTCGCCGGAGGGCGTTTTCAATTCGATCACTTTCCCAGTTTTCGAATCGAGACGGCCGATCGTCCCGTTGCCGTTACCGGTGTACCAAACGATCCCTTCGCCATCGACGAGCAGGCCGTGCGGATGCGCGCCCTTCGGCAGTTCCCATTCGTTAAACTTCTCGGTTTTAACGTCGAAGCGCGCGATTTTGTCGGCGTTCATGACGGTGATGTAAATGTTGCCGTCTGGCCCCGGCGCTGGATCGCGCGCGAAATTCGGCGTCGGCACCGGCCACTCCTTCACTTTTCCGGCGATCTGCGGCAGCGCACCGGGGACAATGCCATAATTGCTGCCGCCGGCCAGCACACCGAGCGATAACACACCGGCCACGATGCCGCTACACAGCGCGATATTCCTGATATTCATAAAACACTCCCAGCTGATAGACGTCGACGACGCCAGTATAATGCCCAGCCATCGCTATAAGACACACAAGGAGAACCCATGTCTGGTCACGGCGTCCATGTCCATCCGCATCACGAACACGAACTCGAACACCAAGCGCACAGCGGTCCCGGATTGGCGCAATCCATTTCGATCTTCACCGCGCTGCTCGCGACCTTCGGCGCCATCGTCGGTTTCTACACCGCCAACGTCTTGAACGAATCGATGCGCTTGAAGAACGAAGCCGTGCTGAAAAAAGCCGAAGCCTCGGACCAATGGAATTACTACCAAGCGAAAGGTCAGAAAGGCAACTTGGCGCAAATCGCAGGCGATCTCACCACCGGCGAAAAATCTGAACGCTATCGCCAAGAAGTCGAGCGCTACAACCAAGAAAAAACCGAGATTAAAACCAAGGCCGAAGGATTAGAAAAACTTTCGCAAGAAGCCGACACGAAAAGTTCGCACTTGCAGCATCCGCTGCACTTAGTCGAGTTAGCCATGGCGCTGCTGCAAATCGCCATCGCGCTGGCGTCGGTCACGGCGCTGACGAAAAAGAAATGGCTATTCGTGCTCGCGGGTGTAGCGGCCATTGGCGGTATCGTGTTGGCCGCCGCGGGTTGGCTGAGCGCATGAAGGAACTGCTTTACGACTGGGGCGGCGCGAACGTCTGGTTATTTTATGCGCTGAATAGTTGGCATAACGACGTGTTGAACGCCGTCATGCGTTTCGGCACCGCGCTCGGCGATCACGAACGCTTCGCACTTTATATTGCGCTGCTGGCGTTGATCGCCTGGGCGCGCGCGAAACGCGGCGCGATGCAACCGTGGCTGCCAGCGCTCGCGGTTTTCGCCGTAGCGTACGTGCTAGATGGTTTTCTCGTGGGCTGGTTAAAACACGCACTCGACTTCCCGCGCCCGCTCGGCGCGCTACCGCCTGAAACCGTTTATGTTGTCGGTACGCCGGAGTATCACCACAGTCTCCCGAGCGGCCATTCAGTATTCGCTGCCACTTGTGTCGCCAGTCTATGGCCACTATTCACTCGCGGAGGAAAAGTCACCGCGGCGATGTTCGTCGTATGGGTGATGCTGTCGCGCATTTACCTCGGCTTCCACTTCCCCACCGACGTGATCGCGGGCGCGACACTTGGAGTCGTTGTCGTCGTAGGTGTAAGGCTGTTATGCGAAACATTCATGCGTACGGGGATAGATCGACATATCACTCAGGTTATGCCGCGACTTTTTCCGAAACGCAAGCGAGGGAAAAGTTAGGTGGTGGGTCAGTTTCATCTCAGAGATAAATCCAAACTCCCTCAC
>JAHFQD010000303.1 GCA_023266455.1 Candidatus Muproteobacteria bacterium | reverse complement strand
TGAGTGCATCGCGTTGTTTTGGCGTAAGCGGAAAGGCGTGTTCGACTTCGGCGAAATCGGTTTTGCTTGCGTACGCTTCCGCGTGCGGCGCGAATTTTATGTCCGGCTTTTTGCTACAGCCGTTCAGCGCCGCGCACACGCAGGCCAATGCAATAAATCCTCGATTCCAGGCATTCATAGCGTGATTCCTTATGGTTATAACGTCGCCATAAAGGCGATCAAGGCCTGCTTATCTTCCGGTGAGAGATTCTCGCCGAAGGGATGGCCGGCATTTTCTACCTCTGCGCGGCAAGTGCTATATAAAGTCAGCAACACCGGTAAACGCTTGCCGGCGGCGCCAATGATCTGTTTAGGATTGCGCAACACTTCGTCCGCCATCCCGGTAATCACCACCGCGGCTTCGTCCGCCGCTTTGGCGCCCACGCGCTCGGTTAAACGTGCCTTGAGCTTGGCGGTATCGGTCTTCGACAACACCAAATCGCGGAACAATTCTTTGTGTTGCAAGCTGCCGAGCAGGCCCGCGCCAACACCGGCGGGGATTTCCAATACAAAGCTCGTCAGCTTGGATTCGCGTTCACCATCCCAGTAACGCGGTCCAATGTCGATACGAATGGGCTCATCCAGCCGGGTAACTTTCGGCACGCGGTCTTTAGGATTGAGCAACTCCACCATGGAAGCCTTATAGAGCTTATAGCGCCCGGCCACGCTCGGGTCGTAAGGCATGCACGCCGGTGCATCCTTGAGCGGTTTACCCTGGCTGTCCGAATAAGGTGAGCGATAAAACTGATTCTTGGCGTCCTGGGGTTGGCCGCAGATTTCCGGTCCTATGGCATTGTTGTGCATGAACGGCGCATGCGCCCACGCGTTCACCAAGGAAACGTTGCGATAATAGCCGCGTCCGCCGCCGGTGGCCTCCGTCAAGTTCGCATCGGGCGCGCGCGCGCGATACGTTTCCGATGCGTACTCTTGCCACACGTGCCCGGCCATATGATTTGAGTGCAACGCGCGGCAAGGAAAGGTGCCGACCTCGGATGCCGGGGTGGCTTGATCGTTGCCCAGCCAATCGAGCCGTAAACCGTCATCCGCGGCTTGCAAGAAGTCGCGGCCTTGAAACGGCGCCGCTTGACTGGAATGACAACGCGCGCAATTCTCCGCATAGACGGCATGACCGCGCGCGACTTTGCCTTTGCCGAATTCTTTATCGAGTTGCGCGTTCAACTCGGTAACGTTTTTTAGCCCGCGGGCACGGTATAGATCGGTCGCCTGCGCTTCGCGCGAGATTAAGAAATTAAACACATCGCCCAGACGGTCTTCCACCGCGCGGAAGTTGGGACAATCGCGCCGGCATTGGCCGATGTTAAACGGCGTCTGGCCGAAGTTGCGTTGTTCCGGGTCGAGCTGACGTAAATCGGTTAAGTGATTGACCCAACATTGTTCGGAACAAGATCCGATATTGATATAAACCCGCTGCAGGGCCTCGCGCGCGCCGATGCTGTCGCCGCCATCCTTTAAGATGTGATGCACCGTTTCCTTTTGCGTGCCCTTAACCCAACACTTGCCTGCTTTTTCGCACCAACAGTCCTTGTCCGATTGGCAACTGGCAACCGCGCGCCATTTATTGACGACCTCACCGGTAAACATCGGTCGCTGTTTTAGATTGACCAGCGCATTCATGGTACCGGGATTGCTGACTTGATCGTTTGGCACCGCGGATGTATCGGTGGTCCCGGGGCGCGCGTGCGCGAAGGTTTGCCATTCCAGACTATTCTTGGACATGCCGGAAACCATGATCTCCGACATGCGCGTGTACTGATTGCCGATCGCGCCGCGGATATTTTCCCATTGCGGATGCGCCGCATCTTTGGGCGGACGCGAAGGATCGAAAGCGATGTGACACGCGCCGCAGGCCATGCCGATTAAAAACGGCGGCTCGACCGAGGCATCGGCTAAACGGCTGATTTGCGAATCGGAGACGGCTGCATTGCTGCTGACACGACGATTAAACCCTTCCCAACTGCCGAGCTTGCCGTTCAATTTGCGCCATGGCGCCGCGTCGAACTTGGGATTCGGAAATTTGCGCAAGCCCAATGCGCCGGTGGAAGTGCCGAAGGCGAGATCGCACGAGGATTGACGTTTATCCGCCGGGCCATGCGGGTCATTAGCGTCTACGGCCGCATCTTTAAAATCGCACGCGGGGTCGCGATAGCCGCTCTTGCCGACAAACTTCAGCAATTCATCGTCGCCGGGACACCAATCGAAGCCGAAAGTTTCTTCCAGACTTTTGGCCGGGCAATTTTTGCCGCCGGGCGTGCAACATCCGGGGTCGTTGATTAATCCCCACGTGGCAAAACGTTCACCGCGCGCGTCGCTGTTCAGCACGCGATACCAATCGATCAATACGCCGAGGCGTTGTTGAAACACATAGGTATGAAAACGATCGTTACCCGCCGTCGCCTTGAACCAGATTTCACGCCCGGCGCGTTCCGACGGCGTTAAGCCCGACTCCGCGCTATAAAAACCGGCATCGGTATAAGGACTCGGCGCGGGCGAAGCCGCGAAGGCGGTTACACTAAACCAAAGAGAGGCAACGAAAAAAAACGACAAACAGCGGCTGAGCGGTGACCAAACCATGCCCTTTCTCCTTGATGGGTGCTGCAATTATAATTTTTTTGCGCGACATACCTGCGTGAGGCCGTACCCTAACGCTAACGCTTATGGATTTCAAGCGCGATTGAGTGCGGCGGGGAAGCGGGGGTGGACTTAGGGAAGTTCTGAATAATCCTATGAAAAAAATGCTTAATACAATACGAACACCCTCTCCCGTAGGGAGAGGGTGTTTTGAAGAAACCCGCCAGCGGCCAATCATTAGATCAGCTATTCGGACCAATATTGCGTTGCTGCTGCAAGTACTCGAACAAGGATTCGATATCGCGTATCGGCGGCGCATCCGCGAGCATTTTGCTGGCGATGCATTCGGCCAGCTTGCGATACGACTCAAACTGCTGCTCGGTAAAAAACTGATCCGAGGTGTCGTCGTGCGGAAAGCTCGAATGGCGCCTGGCGTACTCGATGACATCGGCGCTGATGTGTCCGTTTTCGTTATCGGCCAGGAAGCTACTCTTAATAT